>NZ_JBXASU010000112.1:0-20706 GCF_058809705.1 Cupriavidus sp. MPR-AND1C
CCCCTGTATACCCCTCCATTCCGCTGACAGATACGTGCCTAGCCGGATAATTCTTTATCTGATGTCGAGTGAAATTAGGGCCATCTATTTCTTCGTATGAAAAATAATATTTGCCATCATCAAAGTAAAATTTATCAGCATCCGATAGCACGTAATCAATACCATGCCTATCATCAAGGGAGAGATAATTATCCCCACCATAATTAATGTGATTCTCTATTTCATAATAGCATTTTGAAATCTTCCTAAATTTGAAATCCTTGCTCTCAGGAAACTCAAAATTGCACACCGATTCCGAAAGTGCAGGAAAGGATGAAACCGAAAAAATCAACGCGATCACAGCCAAATAATATAATTTCATCGATTAATCCATTATCAATTTAAAATCAATCGAAAAACCATCGACCATATCAGAAAGATACGAATACGCGTGCCTTGTGAGCCTTAGTCGCTCATCAAAGCCAACTGCCTGTGCATTCACACAAAGCGCCACACTTCTGATAGCGCCAGCTAACGCCGCCGAATCGATATCTTCATCAAACGATACTATTTCAGCCCAATAATTAATGCTTAATTTTCCCGACGGAACGAGGACGTGATGCTCGTTATAACGGTATCTCTGCTTGCTGACCCAATAATACCCGCCCACATCGCAAGCGTTATAAGCCTCTGTAATCACGCTTTCTGGGCCCGGGTCAGTTGCGAAATTCGCATTCCCGCGATATTTCTGATAGCGCCTATAATTATCTCCGCCCGTCAGCTGAATTATCCCTTTTCCGGAAAAACGTACGCCGTCGCCAGGATTGCAATTCCCGATTGGAGACAATGTTTTCATATTTCCGCCAATCAATCTTTGAACCGGCGCAAGACATCGCCCTTCATAATAATTCGTGAGATAAGCCACTGAACCACTTTCTCGCATAGAAGAATAGAGACCTGTTTCATGCAGAGTTTGTCCAAACCAATTTGCCATTCTTGGCTTCGATGTGATTCCATATCTATTCATACATGCACTTATCGCGGGATAAAGATCTATTGGTCGTAACACACGACCGCTATTATCGCCACGTCCATCTTTAAAAATTTTTGATAACGATTGAATCGTACGATTCGATCCAGCTGGAATTGCCTGGGCCAGTTCGCGAATGTTCAACCACCCACATTTTCTGAAATGACGGATAAACTCAAGGGGGTGAAAGAACCAGAGCTTCTGCGCTGGAGGGAGACCTATTGCATCCCAGAATTGGAATTTCACCTGAAAATCTATAAATTTCTTATATCCATCAGGATCATTTTCGTAAAATCCACCGCTATCCGTTATCTTTGCGTATCGTTTTTCATTATTTCTACAATCCCACTTGCTTGGAGCTTCACATACAAAACCGCGCAATTTGGAGCGAACATCATGCGTCTTCACATAGCGGCACAGTTCATCTTCCTTGCTCCATTCCTTGGGGTTGGGCGCCGCAGACGCTGCGCTTGTAACAAGCATTGCCGGGGCAGTGGTGGAGACGGAAGACTTCTCGACGTCGTTCAGCAGTTGCTTCAAGGCATCGACATCGCACAGTGCATCACCGCCAAATGGGCTGTTAGTGTCGCTGACCTTTCTCCAGTTCATGAAGAACGGGAAATCGGCATCAGAGATCTTCAAAACCTCGTCGTCGCTAACATCGATATAGCCCGCGTTGCCATCAGCGTCGAATACCACGGAAATCCAAGTGCGGCGATCACCGGCATCCTGTAACGTGATCGACGGATTAAGAACCCGTCCGAAGCGCTGCATTTCATAGCCGTCCGCAGGGCAGGCGGGATACAACGCCGTTGCTCGCTTGAAAAGATCGTACTCATAATCCGCGTACGCATCCGGCATTGGGTCAAATGTCAGCAGTCTAAGCGGTGTTCCGTCGCCTACATCGAGCCATGAGCGGGTGTAGCGCTGGCCGCGGTCGAAAAACACCTCGACATACAAGGTTTGGCCATTGGCAAGTGTTCCGGCCTGCTGTCCAGCAAACGTTATGCCGCGAATCTTGGAGTTGCTATCAGGCGAAGGATTGGTCGGCGACGGCAGGAAGGTCCTCGGACCACGAATCACATAGTACGTATTTCCCCAACAATCTGCGGTCGTAGGTGTGACTAGTCGCTGCTGTCCTAGCTGAGTTGCATCGAAATACCCGTGGGGTCCGGTGAAGTCGTCCGGCATCATGAAGATCTCGAAGTGCAGGTACGGAATGCCATGGCACTTGCCCGCGTAACCAAGGACATCTTTTCTGCAAACCTTCTTTCCCTCGCCGGAAACGGCTCCCTTTGTGGAGTGCTTCAGCCATGATGGAAACGCATACTGTGCCGGCGCCGGAATCGGCGGAAGACCTCGGCTGTTCTGCTCGTCCAGATCCATCAAATGTATGTAGAGCGAATAGAATGTCAGCTTGCGACCGTTGCCGGTCTCTGTAGTGTGCTTCAGCAGCACAAAGCCCGTGTTGCTGTTCAGTTCAGACGTTCCATCCGCTTTTTGTGCACCATCGCTGATCGCCTTCTGGCTCACGCCATATGCCGCAACTTCACCGTCGGCAATTGCCCGCACCTCAAGATTCTGGTTGCTGGGATAAAGGTGTACGCCGGTATGCCAGCGGCGATCAAAGGCAACCGGATAGATGCCGTGCGCCAGTTCGTATCCGTCCACCTCATCCATCATGGGATCAACTGGGTATCGTTTCGGCACATCGCCGGAGCTGGCGGGCCCGCCGTCAGACGTCAGGCCCGAAGCGGGCAGGAATGGAGGGCTGATGAGCATGTTTTAACGCGATATGTTGTAGGAATTCGTTGCATTGAAATCGTTTTTTGGAAGCGCTGGTAGGGGGGCATTGACACCGGCAGGGCCTTCGAACGTGAACGATGCCGCCTTGATCTTGAAATCGCCCGGGCAGTGGAACACGACGTTGCCGTTCTCGATCGTGAGCGCGGCGCCGCCGCTCGCCATGACAGTCTTCGTGCGCCCTGTGACCAGCACGTCGGCGCTCGCGCTTGCCACGCGCAATTGCCTGTCGGCAAACAGGTCCATCGCGTCGCTCTGCGCCTGAATCTCGACCTTGCCCTTGGCCGCAAAGATCTTCAGCCCGAGCTTGTGCGCGCATAGCGAGATCAGGTCGCCAGCGGCCAGCGTGAAGCGCTTGACCGCGCTTACGTCAACGTGCCTGCCGGCGCTCACCATCACGTTCGCGCTGGCGGCCTGCTGGATCGAACGTGGCGTCACCAGCGCGATGCCGCCCGGTGCGCTGGCGATCAGC
The DNA here is from genome assembly GCF_058809705.1 of Cupriavidus sp. MPR-AND1C. NCBI lineage: Bacteria > Pseudomonadati > Pseudomonadota > Betaproteobacteria > Burkholderiales > Burkholderiaceae > Cupriavidus > Cupriavidus sp. MPR-AND1C. The sequence continues at coordinate 3,285 of NZ_JBXASU010000112.1, forward strand.
CCTGCGCTCTTGAGTTGGTCCAGCGCATCTTTCAGGCTCGCCTGGGTCGCCTTATCGGCGGGCACGGCCTTTGCCTGGGTGGTGGTGTCGACCAGCGCGGTCACGCGGCTCAGGGCCGACTGAAGCTCCTGGAGCGCCGCCTGCATCTCAAGCTGCGGGGCATTCGGGCTCGACAAGCCGTCGGCCGACAGCATCAGGCCCCTCGCTCCGTGCACGGCGCCCCAGCCCTGCGTACTGATCTCGAAGCCCTCGCCGCGCTTTTGTTTCTGGCTGTCGACCAGGTAGCCAAGGCTGAGCGACGACTTCATGTAGACCGTCGCGAGCTTTGCGCCTTCTCGGCCCTTCAGGTCCTCGAAGCGGATTTTTGCGCCTTGGAGCGGCGAGCGCCATATCGCGCGGCTGTGCCAGCCAGCGTTGCCATGCACAAGGTCCGGGTGCGCATAGTCATGCAACGCCCCGGCGATATACATGCGGTCCACGTCCCCGTTGGTGGCCTCGAGCCGGACCTCCGTGCCAGGCAGCAGCGGCGAATGGAAGCCCCCCTGGTAGGAGGCACTGGGACGCAGGAGACGCAGCGGCATGGTGTTCACACCCCGCTTGCCGGTGCGGCGCTGGAAATGCGGCACGACCCGGTAGCGGCCGGCTTCGTCCAGCCACGCGTAGGGGCCGTCGTCGCCGGACTCGATGGTGGCGGTCAGCGTCCCGCTGATCCAGCGCCAGTCCCGCTCAGGGATGTACTCGGGGCGATACGTCAGATGCGAGGGCGTCGCCTCGAACGCGTTGACGACCGGCTGGCTGCGGCTGCCGGTCGTGACCAGCTTCGTGATCACGACGCCGTATTCGGCCTCGGGGATCTTGTGGTTGGTCAGGCGCACCACCATGCCCGGCATCATGCCGATCACGTTGCTCGTGCCCTTGAACGTGGTCTGCCGGGCGATCAGTTCGTCGCGCCTGGCGTCGGCCAGCATTTGCCCGACCTCCGCCGTGTGATGGTGCTCGGTGCTGCGGTTCACGCTGCCATACACGGAGGGGTCGTCGCGTGCGACGTAGGAATCAGCCTTCAGCGAATCGGCTGGCGTACGGTAGTTGTGCTCCCGCAACTCGACCACGGCCGGCACCAATGTGCGGACCGCGCTGATCGACAGTACCGCCTCGTGCCAGTTGCCGGACAAGCCCGAAACCGGCATCAGCGGCACCTCAAGCGCACGCACGTAGCCGCGAGGCGAGTTGCCGAACACGATGGTGTCGCGCTGTGGCCCGTCTGCCTTGCGGCCCTGCCTGAAGTAGAAGAAGATGCCGGCGCGCCGGCAATGGCGCAACACAAAGTTCCAGACGGTCTCCTCGTACATGAGCGCCTGCTCGAAGTGCTCTTCGACACCTTCCAGCTTGAACTCGACGTCGAATGACTCGATCAGATCGCGATCGATGATCGATTCGGCGATCATTGCCTTCAGCGTCATGTCCAGGAAGATTCCCGAGTCGTACACCTGCATGAACAGCGCGACACGTGGCTCGATGCGCAGCCTGTAGGTTGCCTCGTCACGGCTCGTGCTGACGCGCTCCCATTGCGTCACCACGCCGTTGACCGTGCGCGCGGGATTGATGACCGGGTCGACCAGGCCCGGCAACGACGGGATCGCGGCGCGTTCGTCGATCGTGAAGGTCGACCGGCGCCCCACACAGGCTGCGCCGTCGATCGCCTTGTCGATCGACGTGACGGTAATGTCGGCCACGTAGGTCTCGTTGAACCCTTCCTCGAGACGGAATGCCAGGACATCCAGCGGTGAGGCGAGCGTAGCAATCGTGAGACCGAGATGCTGGGTCAGCCTTGCACTTGGATGCAGAAGAACATCATTGAGGGTTCGCATGGCGGCAGTGAGGTCCGGTTTCTCATCGATCGGCACGGGCGCGCATGCCGGCGCCAGTCAGCGAAGCAGGCTAGCGCACCAACTCAAGGAGTGTCTATCGGACAAGTACGAACCGGAGTTGATTTCTCATTCTTTTCGACTCGATTCCCTCATTTTCAAGAATTTTCTTGCCCATTTTTTGGGGAAAAATCGATGGCGGTCGTCGGCGGCCACATCACTCGCGAGACACCTTGCCTGGAGGCGGACCTGACCATCTGACCATCCGGACGTGCTTGAGAAACCTGCGCCGCGTGCGCAGGCGCGCGGCTGCTGGAGGAATTCGGCCTGCATGCCAACATGGACTGGCGGTGGATGGCGGTAAACGAAGCCAGCGCAACCACGCCGCTTGCCATGACCAAGCCGAGTACGGACCCGAGCGCGCCCGAAGCCGCGCTGGCAGTTGAGTTGGCAGTTGAGTTGGCGGTTGAGTTGGCCATTGAGCTGGAGGCCGGGCTGACGGCGGCCATCACGTATCTGAACTGGGACAGTAACTCCTTGGCCCGCCGGTCCCGCCGCGGATCACCAAGATCCAGATTCTCAGATTCCTCGTCCACCCATGGCCCCGACTCGTTTCCCATCGCTGCTCGCAAATCCGAGAGTAAGCGCGAGTCCGCGAATGTTAACAATCCCTTACCTCGAAATATCCACGGCCTCAGGCACCAGGCTCCGCTGCAGAGGCGGCCCTACTTCTGTATATCGAGATGGGTTACACACAGCCTTGGTACATTGCCTTCATAGTAAGTACTGATAAGCCTCTTTCTTTTTTTATCAACCTTCAGGTTGATAAATTGATCCCCGCATGCCGTGTACCTTTCCACGAAACTGGATTTACCACCTGAATATATAAAAATCCTATGAATCGTATAAATACCCATCCCTTCGTCAGCAAACCAAATTGAGAACCCTTTCCGATTATCGAAACTATAATCATCAATGACGACATGAATGGGTTTTTCCGTGTCGACGTCAATTACCCCATGATGGACTCCTGTTTTAGGGTCCGCAATATCGAAGGTTACTGAACGAACGCCAATCGTTAACGCCGCTTTTGTAGCGGGGGTCGGCGCGAACGTAATTGTCGAGGATTCTGCAAAAATGCTGCAGGAGATAAAAATCAACGCAACGAGGTGCAATCGAGCGGCAATGCACATAGTCATCAATTCTCCTTCCGCGATCCTGGAATTTCTTGCAATCGATCAATGTCACACAGCCCGTCACTTGTAGTGGCCATGCCCCCCAGTAGTCCGGTCCCGTGGGCGTTTGGGGTTGCCTGTTCCCGAGTTGCGTCGCGGCGAAGTAAAGGAGGCCGCCTTGCTCCGAAACTCTCCCGGGCAGTGGAACACGACGTTGCCGTTCTCGATCGTGAGCGCGCCGCCGCTGGCCACGACAGTCTTCGTGCGCCCTGTACTTGCGCTTGCCACGCGCAGTGGCTTGTCGGCAGACAAGTCCATCGAGTGGCTCTGCGCCTGAATGATTAGCGAAACAGGCTAGCGCACCAAATCAAGGAGTGTCTATCGGACAAGTACGAACCGGTGTTGATTTCTCATTCTTTTCGACTCGATTCCCTCATTTTCAAGAATTTTCTTACCCATTTTTTTGGGAAAAATCGATGGCGGTCGTCGGCGGGCGCATCACTCGCGAGACACCTTGCCTGGAGGCGGACCTGACCATCTGACCATCTGGGCGTGCTTGAGAAACCTGCGCCGTGTGCGCAAGCGCGCGGCTGCTGGAGGAATTCGGCCAGCATGCCAACATGATGGCAACTGGGACAGCAACTCCTTGGCCCACCGGTCCCGCCGCGGATCACCAAGATCCAGACTCTCAGATTCCTCGTCCACCCATGCCCCCGACTCGTTGCCCATCGCTGCTCGCAAATCCGAGAGTAAGCACGAGTCCGAGAATGTTAACAATCCGTTACCTCGAAATATCCACGGCCTCAGGCACCAGACTGCGCCGCGGAGGCGACCCTACTTCTATATAACGAGATGAAAAATTGGTCCTTATAATAATCACCGAAAATTGAATAATTTCTCGCACGATGCGAGATCGATCTGAGTCCATTTACTCAACTTGATGTCAACAACATCGACGTACTTATTAGACCCGCAACCATGCAAACCAGGGGAAACATAACGGCCATCCAATGAAATCACCGGCGATAAATTTGGAGATGCCTCCGTCATCATTTTTGACACACGCACTCCGCCCAAATAAAACCCAGGCAAATTAACGATATTTTTATCGCTGCCGATTTTAGCGACAACAACCAAAAAGCTCATCGGATTTAACGAAACTGGAACAAGAGATGCATAAAGACCCATCCGAATATTTACATCCGAAAGAAATCCAACATGCGGGGCCGCAATATTTTCACGAACAACCACTGCAGGATCACACCGCATTATTTCATCAACCAAAATATACGAAGTCCCTGAAATAATCACTGATTCCCTATCGGAACTAAGCTTGATATCAATTGGTTTTTTATCGACCGAACATCGATACCGATGTCCAAATTTGTTTAAAAAAATCTCTTTGTCAGAAATCCTACCCACACTGATATCATCGCCCTCAATCGACCCAGCCGATGAAAATCCAGCCCAACAAACCACAAACCATATAAGAAGCCGAAAAAATAACTTCACAAAAGCACCTCTTTTATCGCTCTCGTATACTTAACCCTTCCACTAAGACCAAAATCGGCGCCATTAATTCCCTTAGTCACCCTCCTTATCAGTTCTTTTTCTATATTTTTTTCAGATTGTGTTACGGCAATTTTCAGAGCGTCATTATCAATCTCTCGCACCACCCTCGGGCGAAGCGAAGTTATATACCAAGCCCCAGAATCAATGCAATTACCAGCCTCCGTCGCCACAATTTCAGGATTATTAATCTCAGCAGGGATTTTTACCATAGCGGATCTATTTTTTGCCTGATACTGAGGATCACCCCACCAATGCTTCGAAAAACTTTCCTGCTGAATCCAGCCTCGGTAAAGCCAATAATCCGCATAATTACTTCTACCAGTTAACTGCTTAAAACCTCGACCACGAAATTTCTGCGAATCTACAAAATCGCAATTTCCATTCCTCCAATCGTACGACCCCGCAATAAGGGCGCCACTGGACGAGTATTTTATTAACCTATAATAAGGATCATCCTCGCCCTGAATCCGCCCATACCAATGACCAAGATCCGATTCAGAAACCGCGGATTGACTATTGATCGCTGAACCGTAAATTGCGGTAGACGTCACCACTCCGACCATACTTTTTTCTTGCATAGATCGCAAAAAACCAGACTCAATCGCACCCTGCCCAAGAAAATGTGATTGCCGTAGATAGTTTGTGATTCCATATTTTCTAAATGAATGATTCAGGCCTAATCTATATTTATCCCTCAACGAAGCAGCATTGGAACCCATATCCTGATCAACGTAGACCCTTTCGAGTTCACTCCTCGATAGCCAAGAAACCCTTCTAAAATACCGAATGAACTGAAGCGGGTGAAAAAACCAGAGTTTCACGCCGGGCTGCAGATTTGCCACATCCCAGAACTGGAACTGCTTCAACAGGGCCATATATTTCCCGTATCCAGCGCTATTACCGTAATAAAATTCACCCGGCTGGCTGAGCAGCTTTCCGTATCGCACCTCATTGTTTGTTCCGTCCCACTCGCTCGGGGCCTGACACACAAATCCTCTGAGCAGATCACGCACGCCTGCCGTATTCCTGACGTACCGGGCGAGTGCTTCATCCTTTTTATAGGCCTCCGGCTCGCCTTGCTCCTGCTGCGTCTGATTCTCCTTCGCCGCACCTAGGATTGCTTGCAATCGATCAATGTCACACAGCCCATCACTTGCAAACGGGCCACTGCCTTCATCGATTTTCTGCCAGTTCGCAAGGAACGGAAAATCCGCATCCGAGAGTTTCACGATCGCATCGTTGTTGAGATCGATATAGCCCTCTTTGCCAACGGCGAACGCTGCCCGTATCCACGTTGTTCTTGCCGTGCCGGCCAGGAGCGTGGGCGACGCGGACAGGAGCCGTCCGAAGCGCAGCAATTCATACCCATCGCTCGGGCATGCCGGATAAAGTTTCGTGGCACGGGTGTACAGGTCGTATTCGTAATCAAGCTCTTTCTTGTCCTTCAGGAGTTGCGTTCGCGAACCGTCTTCGGCGACACTCCACACGCTCGTGTACTTGCTGCCCCGGTGAAAATACGATTCGATGTGCAAAGGCTGCTCGTTTTGGCCGCCTTGCAACGCGGCGAAGGCAACGCCGCGCAACTTACCGTCGACCGTTTCCGGCGGCTGCGTCCAGAACGGTTGGTGCGGCGGAACAATGTAGTGGCTATGCCCCCAGTAGTCCGGTCCCGTGGGCGTTTGGGGTTGCCGGTTCCCGAGTTGCGTCGCGGCGAAGTAATGATTGAAGTCATCGGGCAGCATAAAGATTTCGAAGTGGATATGCCGCTGCTCTTGACAACGCCCCGGCAACCCGAGCACGTCTTTCCGGTATACCTTCTTGCCACCGCCCGCTTGCGCCGGCGGCGCCGCGGGTGGAGTCTGGCTCCCGCCGGGCGATGGCATGCGCAGGAATTCCGGCAACACGTTTGCGTTCACGCCAACGCCACCGTATTCACTCAGCTCCAGCAAATGCATGTATAGCGAATAAAACGTCAGCATGCGGCCGTCACCCGTCTCCGTCGTATGTTTGAGCAGGACGAACCCCGCGTTGCTATCGAGCGCGCTCTTGCCACCATCGGTAGCGTGCTGACACACCCGATATGCCACGACTTCGCCATCGGCAATCGCCCGTACTTTCTCGTTCCGGTCAGCGGGGTGCAGATGCACGCCAGCGTGCCAGCGGCGGTCGAAGGCGATCGGATAAACGCCGTGAGCGAGCTCGAAGGTATCCACGAGATTCATCATCGGATCGGCTAGTTCGAGGTCCGTTGACGTGGTGCCCGCAACGGGCAGGAAGGGAGGGCTGATGATCATTGTCCTAGTGCGACATGTCGTAGGTGTTCGAAACCGTCAATTCGCTTTGCGGCAAATAGAGCAGCGCGTTTTCAAAACTCGCCGGACCCTCGAAGGTAAAGGAGGCCGCCTTGATCCGGAACTCTCCCGGGCAGTGGAACACGACGTTGCCGCTCTCGATCGTGAGCGCGCCGCCGCTGGCCACGACAGTCTTCGTGCGCCCTGTACTTGCGCTTGCCACGCGCAGCGGCTTGTCGGCAGACAAGTCCATCGCATCGCTCTGCGCCTGAATGATTACAAAGCAGGCTAGCGCACCAACTCAAGGGGTGTCTATCGGACAAGTACGAACCGGACTTGATTTCTCATTCTTTTCGACTCGACTCCCTCATTTTCAAGAATTTTCTTACCCATTTTTTTGGGAAAAATCGATGGCGGTCGTCGGCGGGCGCATCACTCGCGAGACACGTTGCCTGGAGGCGGATCTGACCATCTGGGCGTGCTTGAGAAACCTGCGCCGTATGAGCAAGCGCAAGCCTGCTGGAGGAGTTTGGCCAGCATGCCAACATGGACTGACGTTGGATGGCGGTGAACGAAGCCAGCGCGAGCACGCCGCATACCCGCCAGACCGGTTAAGCTTGCGCCACCGCAACCACGCCGCTTGCCATGACCAAGCCGAGTACGGACCCGAGCGCGCCCGAGGCCGCGCTGGCAGTTGAGTTGGACATTGAGCTGGAGGCCGGGCTGACGGCGGCCATCGCGTATCTGAACCAGGGCAACGTCGATGCCGCCGCCAGCCATGCGGCCGCGCTCATCGGCCGCTACCCGGCGCATCCGGCCGTGTGCCAACTGAGCGCGCAGATTGCCCTGCAGCGTGGTGATGCCACGCTGGCGCGGCGCCATATCGCGCAGGGACTCTTGCTGCGGCCGGATCACCTGCCCTCGCTACTGATCGCCGGCCGGGCGGCGCTGGCCGATGGCGCGCCGGCGCAGGCGCTGCCGCCCCTGTTGCGCGCCTGCGCGCTCAGCGGCAATGCCCTGGAGCCGAGCTATCTTGCCTGCGTCGCCCGGTTGCAGAGCGGAGCGGCGGACGCCGTGGCGGAACTGGGCCTGCTGATCCAGCGGGCGCCGAGTTTTGCGCCGGCGTGGATCGAACTGGCGGAGGCGATGCGCAAGGGCGGCGAGCTGCAAGCCGCGCTGGCGGCGCTGGACCGCGCCCTGGCGCTGGACGGCAATATCGCGCGCGCGCAGTTCCAGCGGGGCAAGGTGCTGCATGCGCTCGGGCGCAAGGCCGAGGCCGCCGGCGCCTTTGCCGGTGCCGTGGCGCTGGAGCCGCGCAGCCGGGAGGCGCGCCTGAACCTGGCCATCGCGCAGCAGGAACTCGGCGAGCTGAGCGCCGCGCAAGCCACGCTGGAAGCCCTGGTCGGCGCGCATCCGCGGGACTACGACGGCTGGATCCAGCTTGGGCTGGTGCGGCAGGACCGGCGTGACCTGCGCGGTGCGCAGGCCGCCTTGCGCAGCGCCCTGGCCTGCCAGCCGGACGCTGCGCCGGCGGCGGTCAACCTTGGCATCGTGCTGCAGGAAGACGGCCAGCCGGATGCGGCCCTGGCCGCCTATGCCCACGCCTACCGCGTTGCGCCGCAGACCTTCGGCCGCATCGCGCAGGCGCTGTGCTCGGGACCGCACGGCCGGCTATGGGCCGACCTCGGCGCCTTGCGCGCCTTGCTGGCCAGCCTCGGCGTACCGGGCAACCCAGGCAACCCAGGCAACCCGGGCAGCATTCAGGACTGACCACCCCGCTCGCGCGGCGCGCGAAAGCGCTTGCGGTACACGCCGGGCGTGGTCAGCACCTCCGCCGCCAGCTTCTCGTAGCGCCCGGCGCCCTGCGCGTCGATCGTGCCGAAGGACAGCGCGAGCTCCGCTCGCGGCACCGGGCAGCACTGGGCGACAGGCGTGCCTTTGGGCAGCACACCGTCGAATTGCGCATCGGTCCATAGCGCCGGGAAATTGATGCCCACGTCATGGAAGCGGTCCGCATCGACGAGGCCGCTCAGCGTGCGGAACGGCAGATCCCAGCGGTTGGCCGGATGCATCGCCAGCAGCGACCACCCCGGCGGCAGCTCGATCGTCCAGAAACTGTTGAATTTCAGGGCGACGGCATCCGAGTGCAGCGGCGTGCCGCCCAGTTGCTCCGGCACGTGAAAACTCAGCGGCGCGCGCGGATGGCCGTCGATGCCCGGCTCAGGCAAGTCCCAATCCCACGAGAACACGCCCCGCTCCACGCGCACGTCGCATGGCAGCAGGATCACAAAGCCATGGGTCATGGCATCGATAAACGGCGGGCATTGCTTGATGGTGCGGATGTCCCGGCCGTGCAGGGGCGAGAACGCCTTGGGACGCATCGCCCGCACCCAGTCCGGCAGCGCCTGCTGGGCTGGCCGCGGGCGCGGGAGGTGGTCCTGCAGCAGCGGATCGCAACGGAAGGTCACTTGCATGGCGTGCATGGCTTGGCTAGGTGGAGGCGCTCGATGGGCCGGAGTGGCCATGCAGTGTAGGGGCGAAGTGGCGAAACCGTCTAGTTGCAGTGCCCGCCACCGCACCCCTTACCCAAGGTCCCGGCAGTCCTGACAATTTGGGCGGCATTCGCACGATCGCCGCTTTGGTAGTTGCCTTCCTGCCCGCGTCCAGCCACAATCCGCGCTTTTCTGAATGCCGCGCCAGCCGCCAGCGCAACCTGCCACTCATATTCAATTCCCAATGTCTGCCATGTTCCGGCCGTTATGAACGAAAGCCGGCCCTCCCTTAGTCTTGCGCCATGTCGGACCGGCAGCGCCAGCACGGAGTGGCGAGCAAGCGGCCGACAGCGGCGTACCGGGCCGCATGCGGTGCCGAACGCGACACAAAGCTTGTGCGCGGCGGCCCGCAGACAGCCTCGGCAACGACAACGAAAAAGCGAGACAGCCTGGGGTTGAGCGACGTAGCCGCCGCCCCAGCGCACCACAAAGGAGACACTCCGCCATGCTTGAACAGCCGTTCCCCGGACATGCCGCCGCCCCCGGCACCGACGCGATCGAGGCCAAGGCCATCGACGCCATCGCGTCCGTGCAAGCCAAGGGCTTGCTCGACCGTTACTTCCAGATCAGCGAGCGCGGCAGCACCGGGCGCCGCGAGACATTGGCCGGCGCCACCACCTTCATGGCCATGGTCTACTCCGTGTTCGTCGTGCCGGGCATGCTCGGCAAGGCGGGCTTCGATGGCAGCGCCGTGTTCGTCGCCACCTGCCTGACCGCGGCGTTCGGTTCCTTGTTGATGGGCGTGTGGGCCAAGCTGCCCATCGCCATCGGCTGCGCGATCTCGCTGACCGCTTTCACCGCCTTCGGGCTGGTGCTCGGGCAGGGGCTCTCCCCAGCCGTTGCGCTTGGCGCGATCTTCCTGATGGGCGTGGTCTTCACCACCATTTCCGTGACCGGCGTGCGCTCCTGGATCCTGCGCAACCTGCCGGCGGGCGTGGCGCACGGCACGGGCATCGGCATTGGCTTGTTCCTGCTGCTGATCGCGTCCAACGACGTGGGCCTGGTGATCAAGAACCCTGGCGCGGGCCTGCCGGTCGCACTGGGCAAAATCACCGCCTTCCCGGTCGTCATGTCGATCCTCGGCCTGGCCGCCATCTTCGGGCTGGAGCGGCGCCGGGTGCCGGGCGGCATCTTGCTGGTGATCGTCGCCATCTCTGCGCTGGGCCTGGCCTTCGATCCCGCCGTCAAGTTCACGGGTGTGTTCGCGCTGCCCGCGCTGAGCGCGCCGGGCCATGCCTCGCTGATCGGTGCGATGGACATCAAGGGCGCGCTGTCGCTGACGGTGCTGCCCAGCGTGCTGGCATTGGTGATGACCGCCGTGTTCGACGCCACCGGCACCATCCGCGCCGTCGCGGGCCAGGCCGGCCAGCTCGATGCGAAGGGCCAGATCCCCAACGGCGGCCGTGCCCTGACCACGGACTCGCTCAGCTCGATCTTCTCGGCCTTCTTCGGTGGCGCGCCCGCCGCGGCCTACATCGAATCGAGCGTTGGCGTGGCCGCCGGCGCAAAGACCGGCCTGGCCGCGGTGGTAGTCGGCCTGCTCTTCCTGGCAGTGATCTTCTTCTCGCCGCTGGCCGGGCTGGTGCCTTCGTACGCGACGGCACCTGCCCTGATGTATGTGGGCCTGTTGATGCTCAGCAGCGTCAGCAAACTGCATATGGACGATATGGTCGACGCCATGGCCGGCCTGGTCTGCGCGGTCTTTATCGTGCTGACCTGCAATATCGTCACGGGCATCATGCTGGGCTTCTGCACCCTGGTGATCGGCCGCATCGTGGCCGGTGAATACCGCAAGCTGAACGTGGGCACCGTGGCCATCGCGCTGGCGCTGGCCGTGTTCTACGGCGGCGGCTGGGCAATCTGAGCCTTGACGGCCGTGGCACTGCCCGCGGCCGGCATCGAGAGGCGACACCGCGCGGTCCGGCGGGCCATGCGGTGTTGCCACGCAAGCGGGTACTGAAAGCCAGCGCAACGATGACACTGGCTTTTTTGCGAAGCGGGCAAACATCCCGTCCCGCTTCTTTTTTTTAGCGGCCTTGCCCTTTCGCGAACGGCCGCAAATCGCACAGCCTCAGGCCGCCGCGCGCCGTTGCGGCACGGATGCCTGCACCGTCGCTGCCAGCCCCTGCGCCAGGTCGGCGATCAGGTCCTCCGGTGCTTCCAGGCCGATATGCAGGCGGATCACCGGCTCGGCGCCGCGCCAGTACGAGTGTTCCGCCAGGCGCTCCGGCGCTGCCACCTGCACCAGGCTTTCATAGCCGCCCCACGAAGCCCCCAGCCCGAACAGGCTCAGCGAATCCACCAGCTTGCGCGCCGCTGCCACGTCGGCGGTGGGCAGCGAAAACGAGACCAGCCCGTTGGCGCCTGAGAAATCCCGCAGCCACAGCGCGTGGCCGGGGTCCGAGGGCAAGGCAGGATAGAACACCCGCCCTACCGCCTCGTGCGCTTCCAGGAACTGTGCCACCGCCAAGGCATTGCGCTGGTGCTGGGCCAGCCGCACGGCCAGCGTGCGGATGCCGCGCAGCGCCAGGTAGGCATCGTCAGCGCTGATGGCCAGGCCGAAGCCATCGTGGGCGTCGGCAATGCGACGCGCCAACGCCTCGTCCTTGACCACCACCGCGCCCTGCATCAGGTCGGAATGGCCGCTGATGTACTTGGTCGATGCCAGGATCGATATATCCACGCCAAGCGCCAGCGGCTGCAGCGCATGGCCGGAAGCCCACGTATTGTCGGTGGCCACCACCACGCCGTGGCGGTGCGCGATCTGCACAAGGCGCGGCAGGTCCAGCACCTCGTACAGTAGAGAGCTGGGCGACTCCAGGTAGAGCAGACGCGTGTTCGGGCGGATCAGCGCGTCCAGATCGTCCTGGCTGGGAGAGAAGTAGCTGACCTCGATGCCCAGGCGGCGCAGCAGCGTTTGCTCCAGCCTGCGTACCGGCGCGTAGACGCTGTCCACCACCAGCGCATGGTCACCCGGCGACAGCAGCGCCAGGAAGGTCAGCGAGATCGCCGCCAGCCCCGAGGGCGCCAGGAAGGCGCGGTTGCCGCCTTCGAGTCCGGCAATCGCGTCTTCGAGCGCGCGGTGGGTATCCATGCCGTGCCGGCCATAGGAGCTGACACGCTCGCCGCGCGCATGGCGGGCCCGGATATCGTCATAGGCGTCCGAGTTCTCGAAGCGCACGGTGCTGGTGCGCACCACCGGCACGTTGACCGGGCCGTGGCCTTGGACGAAGGGCGGCGTGCCGGCGTGGATCAGTTGGGTATCGCGATGATGGCTCATGGTTCCTGGATCGGGATGGTGGCTTGCGCCGCGCTCAGACGGCGAAACGCAGCTTGTCGAAGGAGAAGACAAAGGGATCGGCCTGCGCGCGCGGGGCCGCGCCAAGCGAGCGGTTGAGAAAGGCACGCGTGCGCTCGCTGCGCGGCGCGCTGAAAATGCGGCTGGCCGGGCCATGCTCGACAATGCGCCCGCCTTCGGTGAAGTAGACCTCATCGCTGATGTCTTGGGCAAAGCGCATCTCGTGCGTCACCAGCAGGCAGGTCAGCCCCTCCTCGACCAGGTCGCCGATCACGGTCAGCACCTCGCCCACCGTCTCCGGGTCCAGCGCGGAGGTCACCTCGTCGAACAGGATCAGCTCGGGCTCCATGGCCAGCGCGCGGGCGATCGCGACGCGCTGCTGCTGGCCGCCGGACAGCTCGCCCGGATACGCGCCTGCCTTGTCGGCCAGGCGCACCTTGCGCAGCAACGCGATGGCGGTGGCCTCAGCCTGGGTGCGGCCACGCCCCAGCACGCGCAACGGCGCGATGGTGAGGTTCTGCAGCACGGTCAGGTGCGGAAACAGGTTGTACTGCTGGAAGACGAAACCCACGCGCTTGCGCAGCGCAATGCGCTCGGCCTCGCTGCGCAGCTCGCGCACGGAAACGCCGCCGACCGTCACCGTGCCCTGCTGCGGCTCCAGCAGGCCGGTAAGGCAACGCAGGATGGTGGACTTGCCCGAGCCGGACGGGCCGATGATGGACACCGCCTGCCCGCGCCGCACTTCCAGGTCGATGCCCTTGAGCACCGGGTTGCCGCCAAAGGCAAGGTGCACGTCCTTGAGCGCAACCAGCGGCGCGGCAGCCTCGGTGGCCACGGACAATACGGGTCCGCCGTTATGTTCAGGCAACAGCATATTTTTGTTCCAGGAAACGGGTGAAGCGCGAAATCGGGTAGCACCAGGCAAAGAACATCGCCAGCACGGTGAAATAGATCAGCACGGTAAAGGCGGTCTGGTTGACGGTATTGCTGGCGATCTGCGCGGTATCGAGCAGATCGTGCACGCCCACCAGCGAGGCCAGCGCGGTGCCCATGGTGAGCGTGGCGTACAGGTTCATCCACGGCGGCAGCATGCGGCGCACGCACTGCGCAACGATGATCAGCCGCAGGATCTGCCAGCGCGAGAACGCCATCGAGCTGGCCGCCTCCCACTGCGTGAGCGGGATCGACTGCACCGCGCCGCGCAGCACCTCGGCCACATTGGCGCTGGCCGGCAGCGCCAGCCCCACCACCACCTTGAGCCAGTCGGGGAACGGCACGATATGGCTGCCGATACTCACCTCGAACGGGAAGACGTAGGTGGAGAAGTAGATCAGCACCAGCCAGGGCGCATTACGGAACACCTGCACGTACAGATGTGCCGGGCGCGACAGCAGCGCCACCGGCGACAGCCGCAACGCGCCGACCAGCAGCCCGCCGGCTGTGCCCAGCAAGATCGCCAGCAGGCTCACGCCGATATTGACCAGGAAACCGCGCACCAGCGCCGGCGACCATTGCCAGGCGCTGGCCAGCGCGCGGGCCAGGTCCGGATGGCGGGTCGCCGCGAGCGCCACCGCCACCAGCGGCACCAGCCACAGCCACCCCGCATAACGACCGGCACGGCCGGCGCGCGACGTTGCGGGCGCGGCGAGAAAAGTGGAATCAGCGCTCGCCATAGCCGGGCATCCTTAGTCGAAGTTCCAGCCAGTTGCCCGCCTGGCTGACCACCCAGGTCAGCAGGCCGAAGAACAACAGCAACAGCACCATCAGTTCCAGCACGTTGTCGCGCTGCGTCCAGATCATGATGGAGGCGTAGGTGATATCGCCCACCGCAATCGCGGACGCCACCGCCGTGGCCTTGACCAGCTCCACGGAATTGTTGACCAGGGCAGGCAGCGCGAAGCGCACCGCCAGCGGCAACTGCACGCGCCAGAGCAGCGTGCGGCGATCAAAGCCGAGCGACGCCGCCGCCTCCAGCGTGACCTTGGGCACCGCCTCGATGCCAGCGCGCAAGGCTTCGGCATGAAACACGCCCTTGTGCAGCGACAGCACCACCACCACCCACAGGAACGGCGTGAGCGGATTGGTCCGATGCGCGTCCTGCAAGGCATGGGTGATCAGCATATTGAGGACCAGGAAGGCGCAGTAGAGCTGCACCAGGGTTGGCGTGTTGCGGGTGACTTCCACAAACGCGCGCGTGGCACCGGCCAGCAGCGCGTTGCGCGAAGTCAGCGCCGCCGCCATTCCCACGCCGGCGACCAGGCTGCCGGCGAGGGTGCAAAGCACCAGCTCGATGGTTACCCAGGCGCCATGCACGAAGGAGGTGCGGTCATAGGCATCGGCGAGGAACGCGTAGTTCAGGCCGATGCGGTGCGCCGCATCGATCCACCAGGCAATCGCTGCTTCCATCAGGAACGGCCGCCCTTGAACTTGTCATGCAGCTCGGTCAGCGCCGGCGACGGCGGCAGGATGCCGGCCTTCTTCTCGGTGGCAACCAGCCAGCCGCTGCGATGCCAGTTCTGCACGATGCGGTCCACCGCAGAAATGGTGTCCTGCTCGCCCTTGCGGGTCCAGATCACGGTCGGCGCGGGATTGAGTTCAGGCAGCACGATGCGGTAGTTCTGCCATTCCGGGTTGCCCCGCACCAGCGGTTGCAGCAGCGTGTTGTCGTGCACGGCGCCGGCGCAGTTGTCACCGCGCAGCGCCAGCAGCGATTCCGCCGAGCCCTTGAAGCCTTTCGGGATGGCGCCGTATTCCACCTGCACCGGGCGCGTATAGCTGCTGCCCTGCGAGATGCACACCGTCTTGCCCTTCAAGTCTTCCCAGCGGCGGATATCGCTTTGCCTGGGCACGATCACCGCGCCGCCCACGCGATAGTAAGGCGTTGGCACGTGGCCCAGCTGCTCACCGCGCTCGGCGTTGTATTCCATCGCCGCGATCAGCACGTCGACCTTGCCCTGCTGCAGGAACTGCACGCGATTGGACGGCTGCACCTGCACCGTTTCCAGCTCCACGTTGAGCTGCCTGGCCAGGTCCTGCGCGAGGTCCGCATTGAAGCCGACAGGCTTCTGCGTGGCGGGATCGATCGAGCCGAAGGCGCTGCCGGACAGCATGATGCCGACCACGATCTTGCCGCGCTGGCGGATCTTGTCGAGCGTGGCGTCGGCCTGCGCGGCGCCGGCAAGGAAAGTGCCGGCCAGCAAGGCGGCAGCAAAGACGAGAGGACGCGGGGAGCGCAGCGAAAGAGTGCGGGTCATGGTGTGTTCGAGTTTTTGTTGGCTAAGTCGTGGTTGACTAAGTCGTGGTTGACTAAGTCGTGGTTGACTAAGTCGTGGTTGGTGCAATGCAGCCGGCAAACTGTACGCAAGCGCCGACGGGCGCGGAACGAATAAAAGAGCCAATCGTTATGCGCATTCCGTTGCCCGTGGCAGCACAGTGCGGCCGCATATCCATGCGCGGAAAGCTTCGTTGGCCGCGGGGGCCACGCTTTCTAAGCTTTGCGCTCGATTCGCCTCAGGCAAACCCATCATGCAACGTCGCGCCCTGCTCCGCTCCCTTCTCTGCCTGCCCGTCGCCGCTGCCGCGGCTGCCATCGCTGGCGTACCCGCTGGCGTACCCTTTCACGGCGATGCCACGCCGGCCCCGCAGGCCTTCCCCGCGCATCCCGTGCGCATCGTGGTGCCCGTGGCGCCCGGCGGCAGCGCCGACAAGCTCGCGCGTACGCTGGCGCTCAAGCTCAGCGAGAAATGGGGCCAGCCCGTGGTGGTGGAGAACGTGGTGGGCGCCAGCGGCACCCTGGGTGCCGCGCAGGTGGCGCGGGCCAAGCCCGACGGCTACACCTTGCTGCTGGGTGGCGAAGGCGTGACGCTGAACGCCTCGCTGTTCAAGACATTGCCGTACGATGCGAGCCGCGCGTTTCGCGGTGTCAGCAAGGCCGTGGTGAATCCTCAGATCCTGGTCGCCAGGCCGGATCTTGGCGTGCGCAGCCTGCAGGACTACATCGCGCTGGCACGCAAGAAGCCCGGCGAAGTCACGCTTGGCCTGCCAGGCAATGGCGGCATTGCCCACGTGGCCCATGAAATGCTATCGCGCCAGACCGGCATCAAGGTCAACTACATTCCCTACGCCGGGGGCGCCCCCGCCACTGTCGACCTGCTTGGCGGGCATATCGACGCAACGCTGATCACGCTCGCGGCGGTGACCGACTATGTGCGCTCCGGCCGGCTGACTGCGCTGGCGGTGACAACGCCTTATCGTTCGAAGGCGCTGCCACAGGTGCCGACCATGGCGCAGGCAGGTGCTGCCGGTTTCGCGGTGGAAAGCTGGCAGGGGCTGCTTGCGCCTGCGGCTACGCCGGCTGATGTGGTGGATCGCATTAGCCGCGATGTCGCTGCCGTGCTTGATGTGCCGGCTACGCGGGGGCAGTTGGAGGATGCGGGGTATGTTGTGGTGGGGTCTTCGGCACAGGAACTGGATGCTGCTTTGGCTCGGGATTTGCCTAGGTATGCTTCGGTGATTTTGGCTTCGGGGATGTCGTTGAGGTAGGTCGAAGACACGACGACAAAGGCGGTAAGTCAAAGGCAACTTCAACTGCCGTTTCACCACCCCTGCGGGGCGGCGACCTACTTTTTTGTCTTGCCAAAAAAGTAGGCAAAAAAGGCGCGCCGGATGG
>NZ_JBXASU010000113.1:0-20644 GCF_058809705.1 Cupriavidus sp. MPR-AND1C
CCGAATCCCGAGGCGCCCCATACGGCCTTGGCACACCTTGACGGCTCGCTTCGCATCGCGCTTGGGTGTTTCCCGCCCCTTCGGGCGGGAAACACGGCTACCACAGTTGGTTGATCTTGCTGTTGGTTGGCCGAAGCCGGGCGGTGCCGGTCAGCGCAGGCTGATGGTCGTATTCACCCCGTCATTTACCGTTGCGTCGTCGAACCACCTTGCCGTGACGGTCTTCGTCTGCGTATAGAACTGCACCACTTGCTTGCCATAGGGGCCGAGGTCGCCGAGCTTGGAGCCGCGTGAGCCGGTGAAGCTGAAGTAGGGCACGGGTACAGGGATGGGGATGTTGATGCCGACCTGGCCGACGTCGATCTCGCTCTGGAACTTGCGGGCGGCGGCGCCGCTTTGCGTGAATATGCCGGTGCCGTTGCCGAAGGGGTTGCGGTTGACCAGGGCGATGGCTTCGTCCAGCGTTTCGACGCCGATCACTACCAGCACCGGGCCGAAGATTTCCTGGGTGTAGATGGACATCTCGGTGGTGACGTCGGCAAACACGGTCGGGCCGATGAAGTTGCCTTCGGGGTAGCCGGCTACCTGCACGTTGCGGCCATCGAGCGCCAGCGTGGCGCCTTCGCGTTCGCCGGCTTCGATCAGGCCGAGCACGCGCTGCCTGGCGGCGACGGAGACTACCGGGCATACGTCGGTGCCGGGCTCGTTGCCGGCGCCGACCTTGAGCGTGGCGGCCTTTTTCACCAGTTCGGGCAGCCATTCGCGCGCCGCGCCTACCAGCACGGCTACCGAAGTCGCCATGCAGCGCTGGCCGGCGGCGCCGAAGGCTGCGCCGGCCAGCGCGTTGAGCGTGTGCTCGCGGTGCGCGTCCGGCAGCACCACGGCGTGGTTCTTGGCGCCCATCATCGATTGCACGCGCTTGCCGTGCGCGCCGGCGAGGTTGTAGACGTGGGTGCCCACGGCGGTGGAGCCGACGAAGGAAACCGCCTTGATGTCCGGGTGCGTGCACAGCGCGTCCACCACCTCGCGCGCGCCATGGACCACGTTGAGCACGCCGGCGGGCACGCCGGCCTCGATGGCCAGCTTGACCAGTTCCATGGTGGACAGCGGGTCTTGCTCCGATGGCTTGAGCACGAAGGTGTTGCCGCACACGATCGCCATGGGGAACATCCACAACGGGATCATGGCCGGGAAGTTGAACGGCGTGATGCCGGCGCATACGCCAATCGGCTGCTGCAGGGTGTAGGTATCGACGGTGGCGGCCACGTTCTCGGCAAAGCCGCCTTGCTGCAGCGTGCCGATCGAGCAGGCGTGTTCCACGACCTCAAGCCCGCGGAAGATGTCGCCCTCGGCGTCGGCCAGGGTCTTGCCTTGCTCGGCGGTGAGGATGGCGGCAATGCGCTTGCTGTGCTCGCGGATCAGCGCCTGGTACTTGAGCATGATGCGCAGGCGCGCGCCCAGCGGCGTGTGACGCCACGTGGCAAAGGCGCGGTGCGCGGCGCACACGGCGGCGTTGACCTCGGCCGCGGTGGCCAGCGGCACCTGCGCCAGCACCTGCTGGGTGGCCGGATTGACCACGGGGCGGAATTCGGTGGCAGCGGACTCCACCCACTCGCCGTTGATCAACAGCTTGACGGTGGGAACGGCGGCGTTGGGGTTCTGGGCACTCATGGGGTGGTCTCCGTCGGTTCTAGGTGTGGGTGGTGCAAGGCAGGAAAGCGGTCGGGCAAGCGGTCGGGCAAGCAGCTCAAAGGGTGCGGGCGATCAGCATGCGCTGGATCTCGCTGGTGCCTTCGTAGATCTGCGTAATGCGGGCGTCGCGGTAATGGCGCTCGACCGGGTAGTCTTCCAGGTAGCCGTAGCCGCCATGGATCTGCAGCGCCTTGGAGCACACGCGCTCGGCCAGTTCGGAGGCATAGAGCTTGGCCTGCGAGGCTTCCGACAGGCAGGGCTGGCCGGCCGTGCGCATATGCGCGGCGCGGTGCACCAGCAGGCGTGCCGCGTTGAGTTCGGTCGCCATGTCGGCCAGCATGTTGGCAATGGGCGCATGCTCGCGCAGCGGGCGGCCAAACTGCACGCGCTCGGCGGCGTAGCGGCAGGCGGCCTCAAAGGCTGAGCGGGCGATGCCGAGTGCCTGCGCGGCAATGCCGATGCGCCCGCCCTCCAGGTTCGACAGGGCAATGCGCAATCCCTCGCCGGGTTCGCCGAGCAGCGCGTCGTGCGGCACTTGGCAGTCGTCCAGCGTGATGGCGCAGGTGTCGGAGGCGCGGATGCCCATCTTGCGCTCGGGCGTGTGCACCGAGAAGCCGGGCGTATCGGTGGGCACCACGAAGGCCGACAGGCCGCGCTTGCCTTGCGCCGGCTCGGTGGCGGCAAACACGATGGCCACGCCCGCGCGCTGGCCGTTGGTGACGAACTGCTTGCTGCCGGACAGCACCCAGCCATTGTCCGTGGCGCGCGCCCGGGTGCGCAGGTTGTGCGCTTCCGAGCCGGCTTGTGGCTCGGTCAGGCAGAACGCGCCGATGATCTCGCCGCTGGCCAGGCGCGGCAGGTAGCGCTCTTTTTGCGCCTGCGTGCCGTAGTGCAGGATCGGGCCGCAGCCCACCGAGTTGTGCACGCTCATCAGGGTGGCGCAGGCGGCGCAGCCCGCGGCGATTTCCTCGATGGCCAGCGCGTAGGCGATGTAGTCGGTATACGTGCCGCCCCATTCCTCCGGCACGATCATGCCGAGCAGCCCGAGCGCACCCATCTCCGCCACCACCTCCGCCGGCAGCTGGCCGGCACGGTCCCACTCGGCGGCGCAGGGCGCCAGGCGCTCGCTGGCGAAAGTGCGCGCGGTGTCGCGGATCATGGTTTGCTGTTCGCTGAATTCGTGGTGCATGGCGGCTCGGGTTGGGCCGGGATCGGCGTGGGGGCACGCGATCCAGGTGAGGCTGGCGGTCTGGTGGCCCGCGCTGGGCGGGAGTGTTGGCAGCAAGTGTAGGAAGACAGGCGGGGCGCTCCTATGCCAGAATCCGCCAACCTTGCTGAACTCGTTTGCCACTGCCGGCAAGCCTGGGCCAGCAAGCCATCCGTTCCCGATCCGAGCCGTTCCATGGAAAAACATAGCGTCGCCATCTGCTTCGTGCATCACGCCATCGCGGGCTTGCGCGCGCGCGGCATCGCGCCGGAGCCGGTGCTGCAGGCGGCGGGCATCGCGCCCGCGCTGCTGGCGGTGCCGCAGGCGCGCGTGTCGGCGGCAAGCTATAGCGCGTTGTGGATGGAAGTGGCCGCCGCGCTGGACGATGAATTCTTTGGGCAGGACTCGCGCCGCATGAAGTGCGGCAGCTTTGCCATGCTGTGCCACGCCATCGTGGGCAGCAAGACGCTGGGGCAGGGGCTGGAGCGGGTGGTGCGTTATTTCGGCTTGCTGCTGGACGATATCCGCGTGCGGCTGGAGCGCGAAGGCGTGGACGGTGAGCCGGGCGCCGGCAAGCGCGCACGGGCCGCGCTGGTGCTGACGGCCACTTCAAGCCAGCCGCCGGGCGTGTTCGCACAGGAGACCATGCTGATCATGCTGCACGGGCTGATGAGCTGGCTGCTGCGCCGGCGGGTGCCCGTGCTGCTGGCGGCGTTCAGCTATCCGGAGCCGGCCTATGCCGCCGAGTACCGCCTGATGTACTCGCGCCATCTGGCGTTCGGCCAGCCGGCCACGGCGCTGGTGTTCGACGCGGCCTGGCTGGACCAGCCGGTGCACCAGGACGAGCGCAGCCTCAAGGCCTTCCTGCGCGACGCACCGCACAACGTGGTGGTGAAATACACCGACCGCACCAGCGTCATGGCGCGCGTGCGGCGCCAGTTGCGCGCGCAGCCGCCGGAGCAGTGGCCCACCTTCGACCGCCTGGCGCACGACGTGCATATGTCGTCATCGTCGCTGCGGCGCCGGCTGATGGAGGAGGGCGGGACCTACCAGCAACTGAAGGATGAGATGCGGCGCGACCTGGCCATCGAAGCGCTGAGCCATTCCAGCCGACCGCTGGCGCAAATCGCGGCCGAGCTTGGCTTTGCCGAGCCGGGTGCGTTCCATCGCGCGTTCCGGCGCTGGACCGGGCTGCGGCCCGGGGCGTACCGGGGCACGCCGTCGCAGGCTTAGGGCCACCTACCCGGCTCAGTCAATGCTCGCCAGTGGCCAGTTCGCAGGGCGCGCTGGCCACTGCCGGGGCAGGCACATGCGCCAGCATGCGGTTGCGTCCCGACAGCTTGGCCATGTAGAGCGCCGTATCGGCGCGCGCGGTGAGCTGCGCCAGGCTCTCGCCGGGGTGCCACCCGGCATAGCCGCCGCTGACCGTATAGCGCACGGTGCCATATGGGCCACTGACTCGGCTACCTTCGGCCAGCAGGCGGATGCGCTCGGCGGCAGCGCGGGCCTCTTCCAGTGAACTGGCTGGCAGCAACACGACGAATTCCTCGCCGCCCATGCGGCCGATCCTGTCAGGCGCGCGCAGGCTGGCGGCGGCCAGGCGCGCGAACTCCACCAGCACGGCATCACCGGCGGCATGGCCGAAGGTGTCGTTGACCGCCTTGAAGTGGTCGATGTCGATGATGAGCAGCACCGGCGCCGGGCCGCCGCGCCCGGCGCGCGCCAGCTCGCGCGCGGCCTCGTTCTCGAACGCCTTGCGCGACATCACGCCAGTCAGGAAATCGGTGTTGGCCACGGCCTCGAGCTGGCGCACCATCGCGTCGTGGATCATCAGCACGGCGCCCATGGTGAGGCCCGGCATGGCCAGCGCGCCGAGCACCAGGAAGGCGGCATTCAATCCGGGCGTGCTCGTCGTGGCAGGGTGGTCCATGACCGAGAGCGCGGACAGCACGCCCCGCAATGCATGGGCCGCGGACAGGAAGAAGGCGAACCCGGCGGTGGTCAGGTAATGGCTGGCCGGGCGAGCGCGCGGGCGGTAGCGCACCAGCACGTACCCTGCGCAGCCGCAGAACGTGGCGTGGAATGCCGAGACGATGACCACGCGGGTGTTGAAATCATTGAATACATAGCGCCACGTCACGACGCCGGCCACCACGGCGAAGGTGCCGGCGATCATCGCGCGCCAGGGTGGCTGCCGTCCGCAGAAGCGGGCGATGCCCGCATGAAACAGTGCCAGCCCCCAAGCCAGCGCGCCGTTGGCCACCACGATCGATAGCGCATCCGGGATCCTGCCGCGCAGTGTGATCAGCAGCAGCGCGACCATGGCCGCCAGGTTGGCTTGCCACCACAACGTCACGCCCGGCTGGCCGCAGCGCCGCAGCGACCAGACGATCGCCAGCATCATGACGCTAAGGAGCGTCGTAACGGCTAGCAAAGCGAACGGGTCCGACATCTGCAAATTTCCTCCAGTGCGGTGGGTTGGCGCGATGAGGCGCGATGGAGCGTGATGAGGCTTGATCAGGCGGGTTGTCTCGCCGGGCCTGGCGGCGAAGCTCGGGAGAATACCTCAGTGGCGCTACTCCCATTCACCTACGCACGTGGGGTGTCGGACATCCGCCTGCCGCAGGCCCGCGCGAGAGGACGCGCCGGGGCCGGACGGCTAGAATGCCGGGCATAGCGCTTTGATCGGCGGGGCGCATCAATGCCTGCCTGGTCCCTTCATCACTGCCTTGGCCTGGAACACAATGCAACCGATCAGATTCGACCTCGGCGACCTGCAGGCGATGGTGGCCGTGGTGGAGCAAGGCGGCTTCCGCGCCGCCGCCGAGGCCCTCAGCCTGTCGCAGCCGGCCCTGTCGCGTCGTATCGACAAGCTGGAGCAGGCGCTCAATGTCAGGCTGTTCGAGCGCACCACGCGCCGCGTCACCCTGACCGTGGTAGGCCGGGAGTTTGTCGGCAAGGCGCGCGCGCTGCTGGCGGAAGTGGAGTCTTCCCTGATGGGTATCGGCGATGCGGCCGCGACGCGCTCAGGCGAGGTGACGGTTGCCTGCGTGCCGTCGGCGGCGCATTACTTCCTGCCGGCGGTGATCGCGCGTTTTCATGCGCAATTCCCCAACGTCCGCGTCAAGATGGTGGACGAAGGCGCCAACGTCGTCTTGCACAGCGTGGCCAGCGGCGAGGCGGACTTTGGCCTGAACTTCATCGGCACGCAGGAGGCCGACCTGTTGTTCGAGCCCTTGCTGCGCGATCCTTTCGTGCTGGCTTGCCGCCACGACCATCCGCTGGCCCGGCGCCGCTCGGTGAAATGGGCTGAACTTGGCGCCCACACGCTGATAGCGTTAGCCAAGTCGAGCGGCAACCGGCTGATGCTGGATCTTGCCCTGGCCGAGCTGCCGCTGCGGCCGGCCGCCTTCTACGAGGTGCGCCATGTCAGCAGCGTGCTGGCGCTGGTGGAGGCCGGGCTGGGGGTGGCGGCCGTGCCGCGCCTGGCGCTGCCCGGTGGCGAGCGCGCCACGCTGGTCGCGGTTCCCCTGCGCGATCCCGCCGTGTCCCGCACGCTGGGCATCCTGCGCCGCCGTGGGCGCACGTTGCCGGCGCATGCGCAAGCCCTGTACGACATGGTCGGGCAGGCGGCGGCACAGCGCGGCCGGAGCGCGGCCACATCGGCGCACGGCCGGGGCGGCAGCGCCGGTATTGGTATTGATGCGTAAAACCGATCAAATCCAAGAAACATTGCATTATCGCCGTGCGCGGTGCTTGCATAGAATAGTCGGCCTGTGCCGCGGAGACTGAAGCGGGCAGGCCGATTCCCATTTCAATGCCCACAGAGAGCGCATATGACCATGCCGAGCATTACCGTGCCGTCCCCCGTGCCGTCCCCAGTAAAGGCAGCCCGCAACGTTGTTTCCCCTTCCCGTCTCCCTCGGCAACACAAGCAGCCATGGCTGGCACTCATGCTGGCCGGCATGGCGCTGGCCGCCGGCAATGCGCTGGCCGACGAGGTCAAGGTCATGAATTCGGGCGGCTTTACCGCGGCCTACAAGGCGCTCGGCCCGGGCTTCGAGAAGGCCACGGGCAATACGCTGTCCACCGCATGGGGCCCCTCGATGGGCAAGTCGCCCGAGGCCATTCCCAACCGGCTCGCACGCGGCGAGCATGCCGACGTGGTGATCATGGTGGCCTATGCGCTGGATGACCTGATCAAGCAAGGCAAGGTGCTGCCGGACAGCCGGGTCGACCTGGCCGATTCGCGCATCGGCTTGTCGGTGCGGGAGGGCGCGCCCAAGCCGGATATCAGCACCGTCGACGCATTCCGCAAGACCCTGCTGGATGCCAGGTCCATCGCCTACTCGGACAGCGCCAGCGGCGTGTATGTCGAGACCGAGATGTTCAAGAAGCTGGGCATCGAGGCGCAGGTCAAGGGCCGGGCCCACAAGATCGAGAAGACGCCGGTCGGCAGCGTCGTGGCGCAGGGCGATTACCAGATCGGCCTGCAGCAGGTCAGCGAGCTGCTGCCGGTCAAGGGCGCCAGCTTTGTTGGCAAGATTCCCGAGCCTTTGCAGAAAATCACCACGTTCGCCGCTGGCGTGCCGGTGGGCGCGGAGCATCCCGAGGCCGGGCGCGCGTTGATTCGCTATCTGGCTTCGCCTGCGGCGCGGGGGGAGATCGAGCGCAGCGGGATGGATCCGCGGGTACAGTGAGTGTGAGAGGCTGAGCGGCGCCGGCGCGGGTTCACGCTGGCGCTCGCTCCGGCAATCCGGAGCGGCGGCAAAGCGGCTCCGGCAGGTCTGCTCCAGCGCGAGGAGACCTTATCCTGAAACGGGTTCCTGGCGCGCGCGCATCCGGATTCAAAACAATCCGTCTGGATGGTATGATCCGCGACCATGACACAAGCACACCGCCGAAAGAAGCAGCCCGACGTGCTGCGCCCGCAGCTATTGCACTCCGCGGCCCAGCTCGCCCTCGAATCCGGCCTGCGCGCCGTCACGCTGGATGCGGTGGCGGCGCGTGCCGGTGTCAGCAAAGGTGGCTTGCAGCATCATTTTCGCAACAAGCAGGCGCTGCTGGACGCGCTCTTCGACGATGCGGTTGAGACCTTCAACACCGATGTGGCCGAAGCGATCGCCAGCGACACGCAGGCCGAGGGCCGCGCGACGCGGGCCTATATGCGGGCGACGTTGCAGGAAGAGAGGAACGAGGACGCCGCCAGCTATCTGCATCTGCTGCTGGCGCTGATGCTGACCGATGCCGATACGCGCGATCGCTGGGCCCCACGCATCGCCGAAATCGCACGCCCCGATCCGCTGCCAGCGGCGGAGGCGGCGAGGCTGATGATTTGCCGCCTGGCCGCTGACGGGCTGTGGCTCGCCGACCTGCTGGGCAGCCAGTCGATGGAACCCGGGTTGAGGGCGGAAGTCTTGCGCCAGCTGGATCAGATGACCCGACGCCAGCCGCAATGAACGCACGATCGAACGCGCAATTGAATACCGAGTTGAATACCCAGTCGAATAGCCAGTTGAATACCCGGCTAAACGCGCAGCCTTGCACCAGGCAGGACGCCGGCGCGCCCACGCAAGCCATACCCGGCACCCCTGGCGCCGACGCGAATCTGCACCGGGCCATCGACGCTGCCCGCGACGCCTTGCTGAGCCACCAGCATCGCGACGGCCATTGGTGCTTCGAGCTAGAGTCGGATGCCACGATTACCGCCGAGTACATCCTGATGATGCACTTCGTGGACGAAATCGATGCCGGTTTGCAGGCGGCGATGGCGGTCTACCTGCGAAGCCTCCAGCGGCAAGACCGTCATGGTGGCTGGGACCTGTACCACGGTGGCGCGCTCGACGTGTCATGCAGCGTCAAGGCCTACTTCGCGCTCAAGGCGGCCGGCGACGACCCGGATGCCCCGCACATGGCCCAGGCCCGCCGCGCCATCCTGGCGCAGGGCGGGGCCGCCAAGGCCAATGTCTTCACCCGCATCCTCCTGGCCACGTTCGGGCAGGTGCCCTGGCGCGCCACGCCCTTCGTGCCGGTCGAGCTCATCCTGTTCCCGCGCTGGGCGCCGGTGCATCTGGACAAGATGGCCTACTGGGCGCGCTCCACGCTGGTGCCGCTGACGGTACTGTGTTCGTTGCGGGCCAAGGCCGCCAATCCGCACCGTGTCGGGGTCCGCGAGCTGTTCGTCACACCGCCCGAGCGCGAGCGGCACTATTTCTCCAGCAAGGGCCTGATGCGCAAGGCCTTTCTGGTGGCCGACAAGGTTGCGCGCACGATCGAGCCGTGGATTCCCGCCGCCGTGCGCCGGCGGGCCATCGCCCGGGCGCAAGCCTGGTGCGTGGAGCGCATGAACGGCGAGGATGGCCTGGGCGGCATCTTTCCGCCGATGGTGTACTGGTACGAGATGATGACGCTGCTTGGCGTGCCAAAGACCGATCCGGCACGCGTTACCTGCCTGGCCGCGATCCGCAAGCTCGTGGTGCGCCGCGCCGACGGCTCGGCCTATTGCCAGCCCTGCCTGTCACCGGTGTGGGATACCGCCTGGAGCATCATGGCCTTGCAGCACGCCGGCACCGACGCGCGCACGCAGCAGGCGGTGCAGCGCGCCTATGACTGGCTGGAAGCGCGGCAGGTGCGAGACCTGCGCGGCGATTGGGGCAAGCACGTGCCGGCGTCGGTACAGCCCGGCGGCTGGGCGTTCCAGTACGCCAATGCCCATTACCCGGACATCGACGACAGCGCCGTGGTAGCCGCCATGCTGGCCGTGCACGCGAGGCGCATCGGCCAGTCCGAGCGCTACCAGGACGCGGTCGCGAGCGCCGTGAAATGGATGGTGGGCCTGCAGTCGCGCAACGGCGGCTTTGGCGCCTTCGATGCCAATTGCGATCGCGAGTACCTGAACCGCATCCCCTTCGCCGACCACGGCGCCCTGCTGGATCCGCCCACCGAGGACGTCTCCGGGCGTGTGCTGCTGTGCATTGGCCTGAGCGGAAACCGCCAGGCGCACGCCGCCGCCGTCGAACGCTGCGTCGCCTATCTGCGCCGCACGCAGCGCGCCGACGGCGCCTGGTGGGGACGCTGGGGCAGCAACTATATCTATGGCACCTGGAGTGTGCTGGCGGGCCTGGCGCTGGTGGGCGAGGACGTGCGCCAGCCCTATATCCGCAAGGCAGTGGACTGGCTGCTACGCTGCCAGCACGCCGACGGCGGATGGGGCGAGACCAACGATAGCTACTTCGATGGCTCGCTGGCCGGCACCAATGGGGGCGAGAGCACGCCCAACAGCACCGCCTGGGCGCTGCTGGCCCTCTTCGCCGTGGGCGAGGTGGATACGCCCGCGGTGCGCAGGGGCATTGCGTACCTGCTGGACTGCCAGGCTGGCAGCGGCCTTTGGCAGCATCCGTCGCACAACGCGCCGGGCTTCCCCCGCATCTACTACCTGAAGTACCACGGCTACACCGCCTACTTCCCGCTATGGGCGCTGACGCGCTACCGTCAGCTGGCGGGGCGCACGGTGGCGAAGTAGCCCCGAGGTGCCCCATACGGCCCCCCGGTCAGTCACGCATCGCCGGTATGGCGTTGCCCGTCAGCAGTACCGCCGCTTGCTCGCCATACGCCACCACGTAGCCGCCGTTGGACGCTTGCCATGCCTGGGCGCCTTGCCGGTCGGCGAACCAGAGTTGCTGGTAGTCGCCGAACTGTCCAAGGTCGAGGCGGTAGCGGTCCAGTACCCTGGCGGGCCGGGCGTCGATGTCGCGTTTGCACGCGGACCAGCTGGTGTAGCCCAGTTCGGCCGCCAGCAGTTGCAGGCAGTGCTTGAGCTGTAGGGTAAGGCGCAGCCGGTAGAGCTCCGCGACGCTTTGCGTGCGTATCTGCGTGCGTACCTGCGCACGGTGGATGCGCCGGATTACCGGTAGCGCCTGCACGGCTTGTTCGGCGTGGAGCTGGCGCAGCAGCCTGCGTGCATGGCGGCGCAGGAAGTCGCTATTGGGAAGGCGAGCTGGAGTGTTGAGCGTTGTGAGCCACATGTCATGTCCTTTGCAATGCCGTTTCCCGCGGCGGCAAAAAAGGTCAACGGTGTGGTTCTTGCAACGAACTGGCGGTGCCGGGCTGGATCGCTCGGCGCCGTGCGGTACGGGCAGGCAGGTGCGCTGGCTTTTGCGGGAGCGGGCGCCCTGCCGGCGCCCGGACCAGATTATATGCCAGCGGCGGGTGCGCTTGGCAAGCGTTGCCGGATTCGGCGTGCGGCTGTCCGTTGGCCGGATGCCAGCCTGCAGTGTCTAGGCCGCCTGCGCCTCGATCCCGGCCGTTAGTCCGAGTTCCTCCACCAGCCGCGCCGCCAGCGCTGCCGCCTGGTTGCGCACGTCGATGATGGTGCCGGACTCCCACAGCGCCCCGCGCAGCGGCGCGCCCAGTGCGCTGAGGCCTGGCACGAGGCGGCCGCCGCGATCGAATACGCGGCCATGCGCGTCGCCGTCGAGGCCGGATCCGGCTGCCGCTGGCCGGACCAGGCCGCGCGCCAGCAGGCTGCGCACCAGCGGCCGGGTGTTGCCGGCGTGCCAGCCGTATTGCGCGCCGGTGCAGTTGATGGCGGCGTCCACCGTGGCCGGGGCTTGCAGTTCGCGGGAGAGGTGCAGAGCCACACGGACTTGTTTCTCCGCCTTGCCTGTGGGGCTGCGTTGCCAGCCGTTGGCGTCATGCGCTTCATGCTTGCTGGGCACGGCTTCGAGCGCGGTGACGCGGGCGGCATGCACATGCAGGCGGCCCTGCGCACGCACTGCCTCGAAGACCGCGTGCGTGGGCGGCGCCGCGCGGTGCAGCAGGTTGTCCCAGAAGGGGCGCACATGGCGCAGGAAGCGTTGGCGCTCCGGCACGCTGGCGGCTGCCCACAGCGGGGCGATGTAGGCGCGCAGCGCGCTCGGCACGCTTTGCCAGTCCAGGCCCTGGGCGGCCAGCTTGTCGCGCTGCCGGCGCACCCAGCGGACCACGCTGCGGGCGGTGGGCGCGGCCAGCGCTTCGGCCCCGGCGGCGGCAAGGAAGTCGTCGCAGGGGCCGGCGTTGTGGCGCAGCCAGGGCACCAGCGCGCGCCGCGAGAACGCGTGGTAGGTGCCGGTGAAGCCGAGCCGTTCCAGCGTGGCAACCACGTCGAGCATGGTCAGGCTGGTGCCGATCAAGGCGATTTCGCGCGCGCTTGCGAGCCGGGCCAGTGCATCGGGTTGCCAGGGATCCGGGACGTAGCGGCCATCGGTCTCCAGTGTGTCGTCTTGTGTCAGCACTGGCCGTGCCTGCTGCACGCCGGTGGCCAGCACGATGTGATCGGCGTCCCATGCGCGGCCGTCGGCGCTGCGCACGCGGTGCGGCACGCCGATGGCTACGTCGGTGATTTCCGTGCGCACGTGCTCCAGCGTGGCGCGTCCGGCGGCCCCGGCCAGGGCGCGCGCCAGGGTGTCTCGCAGGTAGTCGCCATAGACGCTGCGCGGGACGAAGGCATTGTCGGCCTCGGCTGCGCTGGCATGCCCGTGGCGTACCAGCCATTGCGAGAAATCCTCCAGCGCTTCGGGATAAAGACTGAAGTTCAGCGCGGGCCCGTTCAGGTAGTGGGCCGGGTCCTGCGTGCTGTAGGCCAGGCCGCGCCCCGGCTCGGCGCGCGGCTCGAACAGGTGGATGGCAAGCGGGGCGCTGCTGTCGCGCAGCAGGCGGATGGCGCTCAGGGTGCCGGCCATGCCGCCGCCGACGATGGCGATGCGGCGCGGCTGGGAGTCGGGTCGGGTCATGATGGCCTCAGGCTCGGGTGCCGGGCGGCGTGGCTGCCGCGGCATGGGTTGCGATGCCGGCCGCCGCGCGCAGGGCCTGCGCGCCGGCGCCGGCCAGGATCGCGTCGTTCTGCGGCGTGTGGATGCGGCTGCAGAGCACGTTGCGGTAGTGGCGCTCAAGCGGGTTGCCGCGCGACAGGGCGGGGTTGCCGGCGTGCCTGAGCGCGAGCTCGACGGCGGCGATGGCGTTGTCGGTCACGTTGAGCTTGAGCAGGTTGCTGTCGCTGGCGCTGGCCGGCGCGCCGGCATCGGCATCTGCGCTGAAGCGCTCCAGCAGCACGCGGTTGGCCAGCAGCCAGGCGTCGATGCGGCCCACCGCTTCCTGCAAGCGCGGCAAGGTGGCCAGCGGCGCACCCAGGCTGCCGGGCTCGCGCAGGTTGAGCCATGCCACGAACCAGTCGCGGGCGCTGCGCGCCACGGCGTCATAAAGCGTGCCGAGCAGGGTCGACGTCCACACAGCCCAGGCCGGGTCGTGGCGCTCGCCCCAGGCGGCGGGCAGGCGCAGGTCGACCGCGTAGGCGGCGGGCAGCGGCGTGTTGTCGAAGACCACGTCGTGGCTGCCGGTGGCGCGCATGCCGAGATGGTCCCAGGTGGGCACCACGGTGATGCCGGGCGCGTCGCGCGGCACCAGGAACACGCCGGTGCGCGGGACCGGCTCATCGGTGCGCCCCCACACGGCCAGCCAGCGCAGGGCCGGGATGCCGGTGGCGTAGATCTTGTGGCCGGACAAGCGCCAGCCATCGCCGTGCCGGCGTGCCACCGTGGCTGGCAGGCCGCCGCGCGCGGGAGACCCCAGCTCGGGCTCCACGCGCAGCGAGTTGATCAGCGCGCCTTGCTCCACCGCGCTGCGCTGCACCTGCTCGCGCAGGGGCGCCGGCCATTGCGTGTCTTGCGCCAGGTTGCGGTGGCCAAGGATCTGCATCACCAGCACCAGCGCGGTAGACGGATCTCCGGCGGCAACGTGATGGACGATGCGGCGGGCGTCGGCTAGTCCCGCCCCGGCACCGCCAAGCGCGCGCGGCACGGTCAGGGCGAGCAGGCCAAGCTGGTGGAGCTCGGCGATGTTCTCGAAGGCGAAGCTGCCATCGCGGTCATGGGCGGCGGCGCGCGCGGCAAAGCGTTCGGACGAGGCACGCAGCGCTTCGTCGCTGGCAAGCGCGCGGGCCGCGCCGGGCGGTGGCGAGGCCGGCTCGGCAAGCTCGCCCGAGGCGAAGCCGTTTTCGCGATGCCACTGGGAAATCCGTTGCCGGCTGGTGGTGCCGGTGGATTGCAAGCTCATGGTTGCTCCTGTCGTGTGTTTGTGCTGTTTTGTCTTTGGTGTGGTGTGGTGTTGCGTGGCGGGGCTTAGTGGCAAATCAGCCCGCTTTCCACCAGCATCATGTTGAAAGCGGCGTCGCCGGCGGCCACGTCGCGCAGCCGCGCAAGGCGCCCGTCGCGCTGCCAGCGCGCCAGCCATTGCGCCAGGTAGCGGGCGGATTGCGCGTCCGGCTGGCGCAGCGCCAGCGCGGCGCCCTCGCCGTCGAGCACCAGCGGCGCCGCGGTAAAGAAACGCCACTCGGGCAAGCGCATCACCCGGGCGACCAGGGTGGCGTCTTCCGCCACCGCCGCGCACTCGCCGCGGCGGAACGCCAGCAGCGCCTGCAGCGCGGAGGGATAGCCGCGCAGCACGGCGCCGGCGCGCGCCAGCGCGGGTTGAAAGGGGCTGCCCGCGCTCACGCAGGCCGTCTTGCCGTTGAGGGCATCGAGCCGGCTGACCGGCGTGTAGCGCAGCGTCAGCAAGGTGCCGCGCGGCGTGGCCGGCGCCGGCACGGCAGCCGCGCGTGGATGTCCGGCGTCCCGCGGCGCGCCGAAGGCGAGGTCGATATCCGTGTTGGCGCTGTCGCCAATGCCTGCAACGGGCAGATGACGCAGCCGCACCGGTACGCCCAGCGCGCGGCCGAGCTCGGCGGCCAGTGCGGCCTCGCCCGGGTCGGGCTCCGCGATCAGGGGCCGGCCTGGTGGCGTGGGGCGCGCATAGGCGTGCACGCCCACCACCAGCTCGCCGCGCGCCCGGGCCTGCAGGAGCAGTGGGCCGGGCTCGGACGGTTGTGCTTGCCAGGGTGCACCCGTGAACAGCCAGAGTGGCACGGCCATGGCACCGGCGGCCAGTGTCATGGCGCCTGTCGCGCGGCGCACGGCACGCAGCGCTGCCCGCGGGATGCGGGGCAGGGCGCGCGCTGGGTTGCGCTGTTGCACCGCATGCAGGCCCAGCCACCCGGTGCCGTTCAGATGCCAGAGCTCATCGGGCATGGCTTACCATCCCTGGCCCAGTCCCAGCAGGCCCAGGATTTCACGGCGCAGCCGGATCAGCTCGGGATCGTCGCGGTGGCGCGGGTAGTCGCGATCGATCTTGATTTCCGCGGTGATGCGGGCGGGGCGTTCGCTGAACACGATCACGCGGGTTGCCAGCAGCAGCGCTTCTTCCACGTCGTGGGTGACCAGCAGCGCGGTAAAGCGCGCGCGCTGCCATAACGAAACCAGTTCGCCCTGCATGCTCAGGCGCGTGAGGGAATCGAGCTTGCCCAGCGGTTCGTCGAGGATCAGCAAGCGCGGCTCGTTGACCAGCGCGCGCGCCAACGCGGCGCGTTGTGCCATGCCGCCGGACAGCTGGCGCGGATAGGCTCGCGCGAACTCGGTCAGGCCAACGCGCGCCAGCGCATCGTCCACGCGCTCGCGCTGGCTGCCGAGCAAGCCGCGCGCCTCCAGGCCCAGCGCGGCGTTGTCCCAGACGGTGCGCCACGGGTACAGCGTCGGGTCCTGGAACACCACCACCCGGCTCGGGTCCGGCCCGCCGATCGGCACGCCATCCACTGCGAGCGTGCCGCGCCGCGGCGGCTCCAGCCCGGCAACGAGCCGCAGCAGGGTGGACTTGCCGCAGCCGCTGGGGCCGAGCAGGGCCACGAATTCGCCTGGCTCGGCCGTCAGGCTGACGCGGCTGAGCACCGGCAACACCTGGTCGCGCAGCGTGAAATGGTGGCTCACCTGGTCGATCGTCAGGCGTACGCCGTTGCTGGCGCTGTCCCTGCCGGTGGCGGCTTGCGCAGGTTGGGCCTGGGCGGGTTTATCGAGCACGGCGCTTACCATTTGACCACTCCTTTTTGCCATGCCAGCAGGCGATCCCGCGAGCGGAACAGCAGCGTGATGAGCCCGGAGAAGATGATCGCCATGACCAGCAGCGCGCCGTACATGCTGGCGTAGGCGGCCCAGCCCTGGGCCCATTGCAGATACCAGCCCAGCCCGGACTTGACGCCCAGCATCTCGGCCACCACCAGCACGGAGAACGACGCGCCAAGGCCCATGAACAAGCCAACGAACACGCTGGGCAGTGCCGCCGGCACCGCCACCTTGAGCACCAGGAAGCGCTCCTTGGCGCCGAGCGTGCGCGCCACGTCGTAGTAGGCCGGGTCGACCGCCGCCACGCCGGACCAGGTCAGCACCGTGACCGGGAACCACGTGGCCAGCGCCACCAGGAAGGTGGCGGCGCTGGCGCTGCTGGGAAAGGCGAAGAACACGATCGGCAGCCAGGCCGTGGCCGGCAGCGGGCCCAGCAGGCGCAGCACCGGATGGACCCAGTAGCCCGCGCGGCTCGACCAGCCGATGGACACGCCAGTCAGGAAGCCCGCCAGCGCGCCCAGCAGGTAGCCGGTGGCCAGCAGGCGCAACGAATGCGCCACCGCCTCTGCCAGCCGCGCATAGTCCTCGACAAAGACTTCGACAAGCGCCTGCGGCGGTGCGAAGAAGGGGCGCGGCAGCAGCCCGAGCTTGGCGGTCACCACTTCCCAGATGAAGGTCAGCACGGCTAGCACGAGCAGCCAGGGCCCCGCGCGGCGCAACCAAGCGCCTATGCCGCCCAGCCGGTGCTGCACGAAGGCCAGCACCAGCAGCACCGCGGCAATGCCCGCGAACAGCGAGGCGGTCTCATGGGTCAGCGGCCAGTCCTCCGGCTCCGGCCAGAACTTGACGATGGCCGCCACGCTCAGCCAGGCCGCCGCAGCCAGCGCGCCACCCAGCCAGACGCGCGGCACGGCTGGCGCGGGCACGGCCAGGAAGTCATCGTGCGCATCCTGCACGCCATGCACGCCATGCACGCCGTGTTGCCCCTCAGCCGAGAACGTTGGCATAGATGCGCTCCGCGAACTTGTTGGAATCGGTGCCTGGCCGGATGACCGACACCAGCTTGAGCTCGTCCGTGTATTGCGCCAGTTCCTTCTTCAGGTCCGCGCCGACCGGATGGTGGCCGTGGGTGTGGCTCTTGAGCATGGCCACCACATCGGCCTGCGGCACCTTGGCGAACTCGGCAAAATGCCGGGCGGCGTCCTCCGGGTGCGCTACCGTCCAGTCCTGCGCCTGCAGCACGGCGTGCGTGAGCGCGGCGGCGGCCGGCTTGTCCTCGCGCAGCAGGCTGCCGCGAATCCCCAGCACGCAGCACGAGCGGTTGGCATATTCATCCGACAGGTTGGTGGCCACCTCGACCAGGCTGCGTTCCTTGCGCAGCAGGTAGGTGCGCGGATCGCCATCGGCGGCGGCCTGGGCCTCGCCCTTTTCCAGCGCGATGCCGAGCAGGTCCGCCGGGTACTGGCGCCACTGCACGTCGCGCACCGGGTCGATGCCGCGCTTGGCCAGCAGGATGGAGAAGAAATTCTTGGCCGGGCTGGCCATGTCGCTGACCGCCACCGTCTTGCCCTTGAGGCTCGTCAGGTCGGTCACGCCGGAATTGCGCAGGGTGAGCAGCCGCATGCAGCCGCCGTGGGTGGCGGCGGTCAGCTTCACGTCAAAACCCTGTTCCAGCGGCTTAAGCCAGCGCAGCGCCATGCCCACGCCCGCATCTGCCTTCCTGGTGGCGATGGCTTCCAGCAACTGGTCGGTGGAGCCGCCAAAGTTGATCAGCTCCACCTCAAGGCCATGGTTGCGGAAGATGTCTTCCTTTACGGCCGCGGCGACCGGCGCCAGGCACACGCTGCTGGCGTTCCAGGCCAGCTTGATCGGCTTGCGCTGCCCCGCGGCGCTGGCCCGGGACGTCCAGACAAAGGGCGCGACGCTGCTGGCCACGGCCAGCGTGCCGGCCGCCTGTAGCCAGCCGCGGCGGCTCAGGGTGGCGGTGCTGCGCGGGTTGTCCGCGCACGCGGGACGGTGGTTGGCCAACGGTTGCTCTGGCTCTTGATGCATGACACTCCTCGTAGGCGGCGGTATGCCCGATGTGGTGGGATGTGGACGATATGCACCATGCTAAGAACAGGTTCACTGCAATAGAACGAATTTGTTGGCACAAGCTTGCACGCCCAGCGACTAATGCGGGCGCTGCATATGCTTGTGCGCAGACGGTGGCCGAAGGCCTGCTGGGTTAAGATCGCCGCTTTCGGCTCCGGTCAGATCGATGCAAGCGCAGGCAGTCACCGCCCCGAGGCGGGTGGATATCGTGGTGTACCCCGGCTTCAAGGCCATGGAGGCGATCGGCCCGATGACGGTGTTCGACTACGCCAATGTGCGGCTGGCCCAGCTCGGGCAGCCACCGGCCTATGCCTCGCGGGTGGTGGCGCTGGAGGCCGGCCCGGTGCGCTCGGACACGCTGATGACGCTGGAGGCCACGGCGCGGCTCGATCCCGTGCTGCTGCCGGATATCGCGGTGATCGTCGGCGCGCGCGACATCGAGCGGGCCATGGGCGATGCCCAAGGCATCGTGCCGTGGGCGCGTGCCGTGGCGCCTCGCATCGGACGATTGATTGCGCTGTGCTCGGGCACCTTTTTCCTGGCGGCGGCGGGCGTGCTGGACGGGCGCCGCGCCACCACGCACTGGAGCGTGGCCACGCTGCTGCGCCAGCGCTTTCCAGCCGTGGAGGTGGATGCGGATGCTATCTTCATCCGCCAGGGCAACCTGTGGACGTCCGCCGGGGTGACCGCCGGCATCGACCTGGCGCTGGCCGTGGTGGAAGAGGATCTCGGCCGGGACCTGGCCCTATACCTGGCGCGCGAGCTGGTGGTCTACCTCAAGCGCCCGGGCGGCCAATCGCAGTACAGCCTGCACCTGGCCAGCCAGGCGACCAGCCATGCCGGCATTCGCGGCGTGCAGGACTGGATCCTGTCCGACCTGGCGCACGACTTCACGCTGGAGGAAATGGCGGGGCGGGTGGCGATGAGTGAGCGCAATTTCCGGCGCGTGTTTGCGCGGGAGGCGGGTGCCAGCCCGATGGCGTTCATCGAGTCGGCGCGCATTGAAGGGGCGCGGCGGCTGCTGGAGCAGGGTGAGCTGCCGCTCAAGGCCATTGCGGCGCGCACCGGCTTTGGGTCGGATGAAGGGCTGCGGCGCGCGTTCCTGCGTCAGCTCGGTATCACGCCGCGCGAGTACCGCGAGCGGTTTGGGGCCGTGCGGCCATAGCGCGGCTACTGGTTGCCTGTGGCGGGCGACGCCGCCGCGGAGGGCGCATTGGCGTGAAGGCCCGGATCCTGGCTCGCCGGCGTATCGGCGCCGCTGCCGTTCTGCGTGCTGTCTTGCGAGCGCTGGCGACCCCGGCCTCGGCCGCCGCCACGCCCGCTGGTCCCGACCGGCGCGGTGTGGTTCTGCCGCAACTCCTGGTTGATGCTGTCCACCGTGCGCGGCGAGGGCGTCATGCGCGCGAAGTTGCTCTGGATCGCGTTCATGGCTTCGTCGCCGCCGGCGGGCGAGCCCTGCGCAAAGGCGGCGCAGCAGAGCATCAACGTGGCCGCCACGGGAATCAGGCGGGAAGTGCGGGCGCTGCGGAGCATCGTGATGTCCTTCGGGGTTGTCGCGTTCCCGGAGGATGCTAGCAGCATGCCGCGCCGGCGGGCAACGCCGCGCCCGGCGGATTCCGTTTCAGCGGCCACCGTCTTGTTTCAACGTATTACCAAGCGGCGCCGCCTGCCCAAAGGTCCTCCACCAGCAGGTGCATCATCAGGTTCTCGGTGGAACTGCCTGGAGAGCGCGAAATCGCCGGCGGCGCAGCTTCAGAGCTGCGCTGCGTGATGCCGGAGATGGTTTTCCATCAAGGTGGCGATGAAGTAGTAGCCGTGGTCGTAGCCCTCGTGCCGGCGCAGCAGCAGCGGCTGCCCGATGGCGGCGCACGCGGCTTCGAAGACCTCCGGATACAACTGATCGGCAAGGAATTTGTCTGCCAGGCCCTGGTCGACCAGGATGCCGCGGGGAAAGGGCGCCTTTGCCTGGCGCGCCATCAGTGCCGAGGCATCGTACTGTTCCCAGCTGGCGCGATCCGTGCCCAGGTAGCGGCTGAACGCCTTCTCGCCCCAGGGGCAACGCGTGGGCGCGGCGATTGGCGCAAACGCCGACACCGAGCGAAAGCGCCCGGGGTGACGCTGCGCCAGCACCAGCGCGCCGTGCCCGCCCATCGAGTGGCCGAAGATGCCGACGCGCTGCGCGTCGGCGGGCAGCACCGTGGTGACCAGGTCGAACAGCTCTTGCGTCACATAGCTTTCCATGCGCCAGTGCTGGCTCCACGGCGCTTGCGTGGCGTCCAGGTAGAAGCCCGCCCCCACGCCGAAATCCCACGACTCGGCCTCGCCGGCAATGCCGGTGTCGCGCGGGCTGGTATCCGGTGCCACCAGGATCAGGCCGTGCTCGGCGGCATAGCGCTGGGCCCCGGCCTTGATCATGAAGGTTTCCTCGGTACAGGTCAGGCCGGCCAGGTAGAACAGCGCGGGCAGGCGCTGTTCGGGCTGGACCAGCGCCTGCGCGGGCAGGAACACCGAGAACCGCATCGGCAGGCCAATGGTGGCCGATGCATGGCGATAGAAACGCTGCACGCCGCCGAAGCAGCCGTGCTCGGAGAGAAGCTCTAGCATGGCCGGCCTCAGTACAGCACGACCGAGCGGATCGACTCGCCGCGCTTCATCAGGTCGAAGCCCTCGTTGATGCGCTCCAGCGGCA
>NZ_JBXASU010000114.1:0-20629 GCF_058809705.1 Cupriavidus sp. MPR-AND1C
TTCAATGCTTCGCAGCTGATCGGCCAGACCCAGAACGTCGTGAACATGAACGGCAACAACACGGCCTTTGCCGCCGATATCAAGTCCCACGTGACGTCGACCCAGAACGCCAGCAACAACATCTATTGAGCCGCGGGCCACGCCCGAAGCCGAATTCGCAATCCACTGAATACCCCGGAGAACTGCCATGACTACCACTCTCGCCATCAAGGACCTGTCCGTCACCGAAGAACTCGACACCCGCGCCATGCGCGCCGTGCGCGGCGGTTTCGTGCCCTTCATGCCCGTTTTCAGCGCGGTCAAGATCGACTCGACCTTCAATGCCCAGCAGCTGATCGGGCAGACGCAAAACGTCGTCAACATGAACGGCAACAACACGGCCTTTGCCGACGACATCAAGTCCCACGTGAGCTCAACGCAGAACGCAGAGAACAACATCTATCGTTGAAGCCACCGCCGCCCTCCCGGCGTGCCGGGCAGGGCGGCCCTTTTCTTGCCGCAGGGCCTCTATTTACAGGTTGGATCGCGCCGCTAGCGGATACACAATGCATGCATGGCGTGTTGATGGCGCGGCTCCTTTGCATCCGGGCCGTGACTGACCCGGCGCAACTGGCGCTGGCGATGTGGTTGACGGGGGCCGGTGCCCGCCGTGGCCTCTTCTCCCCGCCGGCGCTCGCAGGAGGCGATCGTGCCAGACCATTCCACCCCGTTCATCGTGCATGGTGCGCGCGCCGCGTTGCGGCGATGCCTGGTGGCAGGCGCCTGCCTGCTGGTACTGGCCGCTTGCGCCGACTTTCGTCCGCCGGTGTACCAGCGGCCCGAAACGCCGGCCAAGCCGGACTGGGCGCGCCAGGGATCGATCACGGTTTCGCCGGCGGAAACGATCGTGCCGAACTGGTGGCAGGCGTTCCGGGATCCGTACCTCGACGGACTGGTCGACAAGGCGATTGCGGGGAACTACGACATCAAGGTGCTGGCCGCACGCATCAAGGTAGCGGGCGCGCAGATTGCCGAGGTCAAGGCCGGCGCGCTGCCGGTCTTTGACGTGGGAGCAGGGGCAAGCTTCGAGAAGAGCACAGGCACGTCGCTCGTCAAGACCTACAACCTCGGCACCCAGGTCAACTGGGACATCGATATCTGGGGCAAGGTGGAGAAGGGTGTGCAGGCCCAGACCGCCGAGTTCAACGCGACCGAAGCGGATTGGCGTGCCGGCTACCTCACCCTGGTCTCGGATGTGTCCACCACCTACTTCCAGATACTGCAGTTCGACGAACAGATCGATCAGCAGAGCAAGACGCTAGCGAGGAACAAGCAGATCCTCACCACCTACCAGGCCATGTTCCAGAACGGCCTGATTCCGAAAATCCGCGTGATGCAGCAGCAAGCCGAGATCAACAGGCTCACCAAGGACCTGCTGGAGCTTCGCCGCTCGCGCGATATTTCCGA
The DNA here is from genome assembly GCF_058809705.1 of Cupriavidus sp. MPR-AND1C. Lineage (NCBI taxonomy): Bacteria > Pseudomonadati > Pseudomonadota > Betaproteobacteria > Burkholderiales > Burkholderiaceae > Cupriavidus > Cupriavidus sp. MPR-AND1C. The sequence goes on from NZ_JBXASU010000114.1 coordinate 1,447, forward strand.
GAATGCGCTGGCCACGCTGGTGGGTGTGCCGGCTGGCGTGTTCAAGGTGCCGGCCGGGCGACTGCAGGAGCGCGTTCAACTGCCGACGGTGCCGGCGGGGCTGCCGTCGCAATTGCTCTCGCGGCGCCCTGACATTGTGGCGGCGGAGTATCGCGTGCTTGAGTCCGTCAACCTGGTCGGCCAGGCGCGCCTGGCGCAGCTGCCCAGCGTCAGCCTGACGGGCCGCGGCGGCACTGCGAGTTTCGCGCTGAGCGACCTGCTGAAGTCCTTCACCTTCGGCTTCATGCCGAGCATCAATCTGCCCATGCTGGACCCGGGCGTTCGTGCCCGGGTGAAGACCAGCGAGGCCCAGACCAAGGTCGCCGAGAGCGAATACGGCCGCACCGTGATTACAGCATTCGAGGAAGTGGAGAACGCGCTGGTCAACGTCGACGCGCACAAGAAGCAGCGCGTGGAACTGCAGCAGCAGGTTGCGCAATTGCGCGTGGTGTCGGCGCAGATCGAGGCCCAGCTGAAGGAAGGCGTGGTGTCCCAGCTCGATGTATTCGAGACCGAGCGATCGCTGCTGAGCGCGCAACAGGAATTGTTGGCCAACCACCAACAGATCCTGGCCGACACTGTCACCCTCTACAAGGCACTTGGGGGCGGTTGGCCAAGCACCGAGGTGAGCAACGCACCGAAAGAGACGTCGCAGCAGGTCTCGAAGTAGGGGGCTGCAACCCGTTGCGCACGAGAAGCCGGGTACGCCCGGCAAGGCGCGAAGTACGCCACCGGCGGACGTTTGACTACGGGCAAGCGTGGCCTACTATGTCCTTAGTCAACACGTTCACGACGCAGCGGGCCGCACCGGCTCGCGCCGTCGCCATGAAACATGGCTTGCCGCTGGCGCACGCGTCGTGGCACGCGCTGTTGGTGGTATCGAAACATGGCTCCAGACGAAGCTCTGATTGTCGAGATGCGGGCGAAGGTGGGGCAGGCGTTCGATATCGTGCTCGAGCCCATCTCCAACCCTGAGCTCGGCGAGATCCGCATCGACGAGAGCCTGTTCGCCGTAGGCCGCGCGGAAGCGCCTTTCGCTGCATACCCGCCCGATACGGCCGCAGTGCTCTCGCGCCGTCATGCGCGCATCTTCTCCGAGCATGGCGCGGTCTATATCGCTGACCTGGGCAGCAAGAACGGCACCACCGTCAATGGCGCGGCCGTGGCACAGCAGCCGGCCAGGCTGCGCGATGGCGATGAACTGCGCTTCGGCACGGCGCTGTCCTACCTGGTGCGGCTACGCGCTCGCGCGCCGGTCCAGGCGGCAAGCCGGGCGCCGATAGTGCTGACGCTCGTGCCCGAGCGCGACGATCTTGGGCTGCAGCCGATTGAGGTGGCTGGCTTCCCCTTCCTGATCAGCAAGGCGGATGCGTCTTTCTCCCGTTACAAGGAGAAGTATCCGCACCAGGTCAACTATGTCTCGCGCCGCCATGCGCACATCTTCCTGAGAGGGAACGATCCATTTGTCGAAGACCTTGGCAGTACCAACGGGACCTTCGTCAACGGCAAGCGGGTAGATGAGCATGCGGTCGCACTCGGCGAGAGCGACCTTCTTGCGTTTGGTGGCAATCATTTTGTCTATCGGGTTGGCATATGCAACGGGGCCGCCGCCGAGGCAACCCTCACCAGCGCGATCCTGCCGCCGTGCGATGCCGCCGAATTGCCTGCCCGGGACCAGGCGGCTCCTCTCTCTGCCCCGTCGGCCCCGTCGGCTCCGGCACCCGCCGCAGCGCCAACACCCGGTACGCCGGCGCACGATCCCGATAAGACCACGTTTGTCGCCGCGGCTGGCTCCTTCCTGGATATTTTCTGCGTCGACTATGCCGCCCAGCAGGAGGATGAGGTCAATCAGGAGGCATTGCCCCAGCCGGAAGGCGACGGCGGCGCGACGGACAAGCCGCGCGCGCAGGGCAAGTTCGCGCTGGTCATGGGCAGGCTAGGCAGCAGCTTTGGCGCTTCGGAGCGCGCTGGCCTGAAGCGCGCGGCGCGCTGGGGCGGTGCCGTTGCCGTGGCGGTCGTGGCGTTGCTGCTCTTCCTGTACTTGCGCGGCGCGCCCGAGCGCGAGATGCGGTCCTTGATGGCCGGCGGCGACTATGCCCGCGCCGCTGCCGTGGCCGGCGCGTATCTGGAGCGCCACCCGGATCATGCGCAGTTCCGCGCGATGGGTACCGAGGCGCTGCTGCGCGACCAGGTGCCGGGATGGATCGGCAAGCTGCAGGCGCGCGACTTCAATGGCGCCGAAACGGCGCTTGCGCATATGAAGACGCTCGGTGCGCACAATGCCGACGCGCGCGGCGTGCTGGATGAACTCGACTGGATCGGCCGGCTGAACCGCTTCGTGGCCGGCCGGGGCGGCGTGGATGCGCCGATCCGCATCTTCACCGATGAAGCGGGCATGCGTGCGCTGCTCAAGCACTGGAATGACGACACGCCCGCGCACCAGCGCGCGCTGGACCGCATTGCCGCCTATGTGCCGCAATTCAGGGAGCCCTATGCCGATGCGCTCAGCTATGTGCGCAAGCTGCAGAGCGACGACTCGGTCTATCTGGCAGCCATCGACCGCTTGAATGCGTCGCTGGCCACCGGGTTGGCGAGCGAGCATCCTGAAGCGCTGCAGGCCGTGCTGGCGGACTACGCGGAGAAGTATCCAAGGCTCGCCGGCATGGATCGCATCAAGGAAGACCTGCAGCAGTACATTGCGCTGGACGGCGCGGCGCGCGCAGCCACGCTAGGCCCGCTGATGGCCCAGATGGCCAAGGTCAGCTTTTCCACGCCGCCCTTCCAGGCGCGCTTTCGCGAATTGGCAGCCAGCCGCCTGCCGACGCCGGAACTGGTGCGGCAGTACGCCGAGGTGGACAAGGCCTGGCGCGCAGGGGACAGCGCCAAGGCGTTCGCCGGGCTGCAAGCGATAAAGACGGGGCCGTGGGCCGAGGCCGCGGCCAAGGACCTTGCGCGCAAGCAGGCCGTCGCCGCGCAGTTTGCCGAGTTGCAGAAGGCGCACGGCGGCAAGGGCTATGAGGACGACTTGCTGTCGTTCTACGCCATGCTCGATCCCGCCGAGGATGTCTATTTCCTACATGCTGTCGAGCCTGATGTGGCGGCGATACACGATGCGGCGATCCGGCGTGCGCAGGAACTGATGAACGCCGCGCTTGCGTCGTGGCGCCAGTATCGCCGCGATGGCGCCATCGGCGGCGAGCAGCGGCTGGAGTCCGATATCTCCGCCAAGTTCCGCGCGCAGGCACGCCTGCTGTCCAACGCCAGCGCGCAGGCGCGCCAGGGCATGCGCATCTACGCGCAGTTGAAGGTAGGCGATACGGCGCAATGGAGCCAGGTCCGGGAGGATATCGATTCGGAGACGGAGCTGCAGCGGCGTTCCCTGCAGGAATTGCGCATGGTGCTGAGCCCTGCGCTGCTCAAGTCCAAGCTGGCATTGATTGGAGGGGAGGGTGATGAAGGACGACAGCCGAGACAATCGCCTTAAGCCGCTGTCCGAGGCGCTTGAGGACCACAGTGCTGAGGGCATCGCCATTCTCAGCGCGGAGCCCTGGAAACTGATGCAGATCTCCGTGCTGGTCATGGTGTCGCTGGTCGTCTGTGCACTGGTCTGGTCGTTCGTGGGCCATGCGGATGTGATCGTGTCCGCGGACGGCACCCTTGCCCCGGAGTCCGAAGTGCGGCGGTTCTATGCGCCGGTGGACGGGGAGCTGGCGGATCTCTATGTGGCCGAGGGCCAGCCGGTGAACAAGGACGACGTGCTGGCGCGCCTGAATGCGCGTGGTGCGATCGAGGCCGCCACCAATGCGCTGGAGGCGCAGCTCAAGCTGCAGGATTCCGAGCGGGAGTGGAAGCAGTTTCCCGACAAGAAGCTGTTGATGGAGCGCAAGGCGGCAGCGTTGAAGCAGCAGATCGATGTGGCGGAACGCCTGCACGAGAATCGCACGGCGGAGGGCACGACCCGGCTCGCGGAACAACAGCGGGCACAATTGCAGCAGGCGCGCAGCAACCTGGACAGCGCACGTCGGACGCGTGAATTCGCGCGCCAGGAGCAGGACCGCTATGCCCGCTTGTTTGCGCTGCCGGGCGGCGGCGGGGTCTCGCAGTCACAGGTGGAGGGCAAGCGGATTGCGGCTGTCGAGGCGGAGAACGCGCTGCAGATTGCCCAGTCGCGGCTGGCCGAACTGGATTCCAAGCTGAGCCAGGAATTCAACCAGGCTACCGTGCAGCTCGAAGGCAGCAGCCAGGAGTTGACCAACCTGCGCATCCAGTACGACGCCGCGCTGCGCGAGATGGCCAATACGGAAGACAAGCTGCGCCTGCAGGTGCAGACCGCGCGGCTGGTTGCCGAGGCGGCGGCGCGCATCCGTTTCGAGAATATCGACAAGGACAACTTCCTGCTGATCCTGGCGCCCGTGGCGGGCGTGATCACCGATGTCAGCTCCACGCAGCGCGGTGACAAGGTCCTGGCCAATGCGCCATTGGGCGGCATCGCGCCAAAGAATGCACGCCCCGTGCTCAAGATCGAGATTGCCGAGCGTGATCGCGCCTTCCTGCGCGAGGGCTTGCCCGTCAAGCTGAAATTCAACGCTTTTCCCTACCAGCGCTATGGCTTGATTGCCGGCACGCTCGAGTACATCTCGCCAGCGACCAAGCTGGCGGGGCCGAACAAGCAGCCGGTGTACGAGGGGCGCGTCCGGCTGGCGCAAGACTACTACACGGTGGCGGACAACAAATACCCGCTGCGCTACGGCATGACCGCGACGGCGGAAATCGTGGTGCGCGAGCGGCGCCTGATTGACCTGGGGCTGGATCCGTTCCGGCAGGTGGCGGGCTGAAGCCAGCGGATGGCGGCGACGCTTGGAAGGTAGTTGGAGACGCATCGGCGGCCTGCACCTGTGTGCGGGTGGATTTTGGCGAATGGGAAACAATCAAGGAGCTGACGAGATGACAGCGATTGTGCGGGTCGACGATGAAGTCATCGGGGTCGAGGAGTTCATCCGGGTCTTGAAGCTCACGGGCCAATTCGAAGGGCTGGTCGAGCAGATTGTCAGGGACAAGCTCACGGTGCACGCGGCGAAGAAGCATGGCATCACCGTGTCGCCCGAGGATATCCAGGAACGCGCCGATCAGTTCCGGCGCGTGCAGGGCTTGCACCGGGCGACGCAGATGAACCATTACCTCGATGTGCTCGGTGTGAGCCTGGACGAGTTCGAGTCGTTCGTAACCGATAGTCTCTACCAGGAAAAGATGCTTGCCGAGGTGGCCAGCGACAAGGCGGTCGAGGCCTACTTCAAGCTGCACTCGCCGAAGTTCGACAGCATCGAGGTGAGCCATATCGTGGTAGACGCCGAGGGCAAGGCAAAGGAGCTGATCTCCTACCTGCGGGACGATCCCGACAGCTTTGCCGAGATGGCGCGCGAGCACTCCATCGCGGACACGAAGGAGCAGGGCGGCGCGATCGGCAAGGTCTTGCGCGGCTCGCTGAAGACGGATATCGAAGCCAAGGTGTTCAACGCCGCCACCGGCGACCTGCTTGGTCCGTTCCCGTCCCAGGACCGCTCCTTCTTCGAGATCTTCATGGTGAGCGCCAAGCATCCCGCCACGCTCGATGCCGATGTGGCGGCGGAGGTGCGCCGGCTCCTGCGTGAAGACTGGCTGATGGCCAGGGCGCAGGAACACGTCATCGAAGCGCGCTAGCCGCTAGCGTCCAGACGCATATGCAAGCCAGTCCCGAACTGCATCCGCTCGCCGACTTCCTGGCTGGCGTGGAAATACTCTCGCCGTTCTCGCGCGAGGAAATGGAGCGGCTGGCGGAGCATGCGCAAGCGCTTTCGTACGGCTTTGGCGAGACTATCTGCAATGCGGGCGAGGCGGCAGACGGGCTCTTCATCATCAAGTCGGGGTCCGTGCGCATCTTCAACGAGGACAATGGCAAGGAAGTCAGCCTTGGCGTGCGCAAGGCGCGCGAGGTGTTTGCCGACATCGCCATGCTGCGCGAGTACCGGCATGAATCCTCGGTGCGTTCGTCCGCCAAGACTGAGCTGCTCTTTATTCCGCGCAGTGCGACCGAACCCATGATTGCGCAAAATCCGGCGGCGATGGCTTTTGTTGCCAGCTATGTGGCGATCGGGTCGGCCGGCGGCTTTGTCGCCCGCTTGTTCGACCTGCGTGGCAAGCTCGACAAGAGTGAGCTGGAGGAGGCCGTGCGCAGCGTGGGGGTAAAGCGCGTGTCCGCCGGCAAGGAAATCCTGAAGCAGGATGCACGGGAGGATCGCCGCCTGTACGTGGTGCGCCAGGGCGAAGTGCGCATTGTGCGCACCGAGGAGGGAGTCGAGTATCCGTTGGCGACCTTGCGCCAGGGCGATATCTTTGGCGAGCGCGCCTGCGTGATGCGACAGGAGCAGATTGCGTCGGCCATCGCCGGCACGGATGCGCGGCTGCTGGTGATTCCGGAGAAGACCGTGCAGCTGATCCTGGAGCGCAATCCCAAGCTGCGCGAGGTGCTGGAGGAGCGCATACGTTTTATCGACAGGGAACTGCATCGGCAAAAGCGGATGGCCGAGCGGCGCAAGCATCCGGTGATGCTCGATCTGCGCTCGAAGCCGGAGTTCGGCGAACGCGTTATCCGCCGCTTCGCTCTGGTCGAGCAGGCCGAGGAGATGGATTGCGGCGCTGCCTGCCTGGCGATGATCTGCCGCCATCACGGCATCTCCATGACGCTCGGCAAGCTGCGCGAGCTGGCCAACGTGACCACGCAGGGCGCCACGCTGGACAGCCTGGCGCGCGCCGGCGAGTCGCTCGGCTTTACCACGCGCGGCGTGCAGTGCACGCATGATTCCCTGCTGGGTTTCGAGCTGCCGTTCATCGTGCACTGGGAGGGCTACCATTACGTGGTGGTCTACGGTGTATCGAAGCGCTGGGTGTGGGTGGCCGACCCGGCCCTGGGCTTTCGCAAGATGGGCGTGGAGGAGTTCGAGCGCGGGTGGAGCGGCACCTGCCTGCTTTTCACCTCCGGCGAAAGCATGGCGCAACTGGCGGTGGCACGCTCGCCCTGGCTGCGCTTCATCGGCTACCTGGCACCGTACAAACGGATCCTTGCGCACCTGTTCATGGCGACCTTCGTGATCCAGGTGCTGGGCGTGGTGCCGCCCCTGATCATCCAGAACATCCTTGACGGGGTGGTCGTGCACCAGAACATGGGCCTGCTGAACCTGCTGATACTTGGGTTGATCGTTTCCAGTGTGTTTTCGCAACTGATGAGTTCGGTGCGGGCGTATCTCGCCAATTTCATGGTGCGCAATATGGACTTCGCCATGATGTCGCACTTCTTCAAGCACACCTTGTCGCTGCCATTTTCCTTCTTTGCCAAGCGCAAGACGGGCGACATCTTTGCGCGTTTCCAGGAGAACCAGACTATCCGCGCCTTCCTGACCGAGTCCACGGTGACGACGGCGCTCAACCTGCTGATGGTGTTTATCTACTTCACCATCATGTTCCTTTACAACGTCAAGATGACGCTGGTGCTGATCGCCTTCGTGATCCCGATCGCGATCCTGACGATCGTGGCAACGCCAAAGGTCAAGGCTTTCGCGCGCGAGGTGTTCACCACCACGACCGATGCGCGGTCCTACCTGATGGAGGCGCTGGGCGGGGTGGAAACGGTCAAGGGCATGGGAATCGAGCGTCCGGTGCGCCTGAAGTGGGAGAAGAAATACGCCAAGGCGCTGGAGGTCCAGTACCGGGCGCAGGCGTTCCATATCCTGGTTGGGCTGGCCAGCCAGTTGCTCAATGCCGCGACCACCATCGCGGTGCTATGGGTCGGTGCGAACCTGGTGCTGCAGCGCGAGCTGACCGTTGGCCAGCTCATTGCGTTCAACGCTTTCATGGGCAGCGTGCTAGCGCCTTTGATGGGGCTGGTGGCATTGTGGGGCCAGCTCAACGATGCCGGCGTGGCGATGGAGCGCCTGGGCGACGTGCTGGACCTCGATCCGGAGCAAAAGCCGCAGGATCTGGCATCGCGCGTGATGCTGCCGGACCTGCAAGGCGAGATCAACCTGGACGGCGTCTATTTCCGCTACGGCGGCGCCGAAACGCCCTACGTGCTGGAGAACATCAGCTTCAGCATCAAGCCCGGCGAATTGCTGGCCATCGTGGGACGCAGCGGATCGGGCAAGACCACGCTGGCCAAGATGCTGGTGGGGTTCTACGTGCCCACGGAGGGCAAGATCACCGTGGACGGCTACGACCTCGGCGTGATCGATAAGGAGTATTACCGCGCGCAGATCGGCTACGTGATGCAGAGCAACCTGCTGTTCTCGGGCACCATCGCCGAGAACATTGCCTGCGGCGACGACAGCCCGGATCGCCGCCATATCGAGGAAGTCGCCAAGATGGCCGACGCCCACGCGTTCATCAGCAAGCTGCCCCTGGGTTACGAGCAGGTGGTGGGCGAGCGCGGCGTGGGTTTGTCCGGCGGGCAGATCCAGCGCCTGTGCATTGCCCGCGCGCTTTATCACGATCCGCGCCTGCTGGTTTTCGATGAGGCAACCTCGGCGCTGGACACGCAATCGGAGAGCAATATCCTTGGCAACATGCAGGAGATCTTGCAGGGCCGCACGGCCGTGATCATCGCGCACCGCCTGAGCACCATCATGCGCGCGGACAAGATCCTGGTGCTGTACGAAGGGGCCATCGTCGAGCAAGGGCGGCATGAGGAGCTGCTGGAGCGCAAGGGCATGTACTACCAGCTGGTGCAGAAGCAGCTGAGCTCGGAGTGAGCGCTTTCGCACAGCCCGGGTGCCGCTGGGCGGCAACGGCGCATCTGGCGCTTCTGGCATATCTGCCGTATCGCGACGCATGGGGGAGCGCGACATGAAGCTGTTCAACCAGGGTGGCTCCGTCGGGTCGGCCATCTCCTATGCCGGGCTGATCGAGAAGATCGAAATCCTGCGCTCGACGTTGCGCTGGGCCTCCAAGCTCGAGCGCACGGAGATCGAGAAGCTGCTCAAGCAGGCCACTACGCTGCGCGACGAGGTGATGCAGCTATCGCACAAGGAGCGCTTTGTGCAGGCGGCCGTGGCGGAGCCTGTTCCGGCCGACCTGGCACCGCGCGAGCGCCGGCAGGCGTTGCTGGAACGCAGCTTTATTTTTGAGGGCACCTTCGGCGACAATCCCAAGCTGCTGGAGGCGCTGGAGATCGCCGAGAAAGCGGCGCCCACTGATCTGCCGGTGTTGATCGATGGCGAGAGCGGCACGGGCAAGGAGCTGATGGCCAAGGTGATCCATGCCAACGGCTCCAGGACGGACAAGCCCTATATCTCGGTGAACTGCGGGGCCATCCCTGAGAATCTGCTGGAGTCGGAGTTGTTCGGCCACAAGAAGGGCGCCTTCACGGGCGCCGCCAATGATCGCCGCGGCAAGTTCGAGAGCGCGCACACGGGCACCATCTTCCTTGATGAGATTGGCGAGTTGCCTCTCACCGGGCAGGTCAAGCTGCTGCGCGTGCTGGAGTCGCACGAGATCCAGCGGGTCGGCTCCGACGAGACGATTTCGGTCGACACGCGCATCGTGGCGGCCACCAACCGGGACCTGCGGCGCCTGAGTGAGGAGGGCAAGTTTCGCGAAGACTTGTTCTACCGCCTCAGCGTGATCCACGTCACGCTGCCGCCGCTGCGCGAGCGGCGCGACGAAATCGCCTTGCTGGTAGCGTACTTCGGCGACGAGGCGGCCGGCGCGCTAAAGCGCCGGCCCGTCAAGCTGACCCCGCGCCTGCGCGACTTCCTGATGAATTACGCCTACCCGGGCAATATCCGCGAATTGCGTAACCTGATGTACCGTACCTCGTGCCTGGCTGGCGATACGGCTGATCTCGAGCATCTTCCACAGGACCTGCGGCCCAAGCCATCAGCTCCGGCGCCAGTCACCAGCGGCGCCGCGGCACCGCTCGTGGTGGATGCGTCCACGGCCACCTCGCTCAGCGAAGCCAAGCGCGCCGCCAGCGATGAAGCCGAACGCGCTTTTCTCGAGCGGGGATTGCAGGAGGTCGGCGGCACGGTGGCGGAGCTGGCCAGGCGCTTCGACATGAATCGCTCGCACCTGCAGATGCTCCTGAAGAAACACGGCATCCATTCCAAGGATTTTCGCAATCAGGGCGCCGCGCAGGGCGGCAAGGCGCGGTAGGAGGGCAGGCGGTGAGCCGCACGCCAGGCTACAGCGCGGGATTCACCATGGTCTTGTCCGAGGCGTAGAGATCCTCCGCGCGCACCACCACCGCCGAGATGTTGTCGTGGCCGCCGCGGCCCAGCGCCGCGGTCACCAGCGCCTGCGCCGCCAGTTCGCAATCGCCGCAGGCCAGCACGCTGGCGATCTCCGGGTCCCGCAGTTCATTGCTCAGGCCGTCGCTGCAGAGCAGGAACATGTCGGCGTCCGCGACTTCCACCCAGGTCTGGTCCAGTTCCAGCGCCGTGTTCGCGCCGACCGCCCGGGTGATGGTGTTGTGCGCTGGGTGATGCACGGCTTCTTCCGCGGTGATCAGACCGCGCGCCTTGAGTTCTTCCACGCGGCTGTGGTCCCTCGTCAACTGGGTCAGGTGCGCATCCCGGTACAAGTAGATGCGGCTGTCGCCTGCCCACAGGCAGCCACAGAAGCGTTCGCAGGCCATCAGCACTACCACCGTGCTGCCAATGCGCCGGACCTGCCGGCGTGCCGCTTCCTCCAGCAGTTCGCGATTGACTTCCTGCAAGGCGATGCGGGCCCCGTCGAGCAAGCTATCGAGGCTGTGCGGCAAGGCCAGCCGGGACAGCGTCTCCACGACCATATTGCTGGCATAGTCGCCAACCGCGTGGCCGCCCATGCCATCCGCCACCACCCAGAGCCCTCGCTCCGGCTGGGCGAGGCAGGCATCCTCATTGCGCTCCCGTACCAGGCCGACATCGGTGCGAGCGGCTGAAGTCCAGCGGAATTGCGATGCACAGGTCACGATCATCTCCGGTGTTCGGGCAAGCTTGGACGCCGCAATGCCACGCCAGCGCCTGGGTGGCATTGGCGTGGCGGGCGGCGCATGGCCGGGCCGTTCGGGCTGTGCGCGAACCGGGCTACATCCGGCCGTCGTTCCTTGCCCCTTGTCCCGCTTGCACATTGATGTTCGCGCCGGGCGCCGTATTGCGAACGTCGATGTTCTGGAACTGGTTAACCATCTGATCAGCATAGAAGCTGTTGTTGATCTCGTAAAAGTTGACGACGGGCCCAACGCTCTGCCGGGGCGGGGAATAGGGCTGGATCCAGCCGAATACCCAGGGCGCGCCGCCGCCGCGGATGGCCGCCATGGCCTGGCCGTCCAGCGTGCGGTTGGTGTAGAGGTCTTTGATGGTGAGCGCCGCCATGATGGTCTCCGGTGCGTGGGATGAGTAGGGGCTGTGTTGCGGTCCGTGGCTACTTGCCATGCTTCTATAGAGCAAAGCGCATGCCAGTGATGCGGCTGGCCCGATGCGGTGCCGTAAGTGCTTGAATTTTCTGTGTTTCCCCTCCTCGTTGGCGACGCCAGGCTGATCTCGGACTTCGCGGCGGGGCCGTGAGCGTTGGCGCAACGCCAACATCCTCTGCCGGCATGGTGGGGGAAACCCACCGATTTGACTCGGGCTCGCCGCCCGGCAGTTGTCTCGCGCGAAGTCGCGCCATAGAGCACTGCCGCGGCCATCGCATCCACTTCGCCATGGCTTCCACGGCATCGGGGCCTCTCTGATGGCATGGCACCAACACTATTGGCATCAGGCTGTTGGCTGGCCGCAGACGCTTATCCCCTGCCTGTCCGGTTGAAAGCTCCGCAATCCCCTGATCTGCCTGGGATGGCGCCGGGTGGCACGGTTGATGCGGACGGTATGGCAACCAGCAGGCAATGCCTGCAGCCAGCAAACAGATAGCAAACAGATCAGAGGCAGCCATGAACCACCAACACCAACAACAAGACAAGGCTATCGATGCCGACCTTCCCCTGGGCGCGCACCTGGTCACGGAACGCCGCGGCTATGCCCATCACGGCATTTACATTGGCGACGGCAAGGTCGTCCACTACGCCGGCTTTGCCGGCTCGCTCCATCGCGGCCCTGTGGAGGAAACCACGGTGGGCGCTTTCGCGGCAGGCCACACAGTCACCGTGAAGGCCAATCCTTGCGCCAGGTATGTCGGCCTGGAAGCCGTGGCGCGCGCCCGCTCCCGCCTCGGTGAGGACAACTACCGGCTCCTGACCAACAATTGCGAGCATTTCTGCACTTGGTGCCTGCTTGGCGAAGGCCGCAGCGAGCAAGTGGAAGCCTGCCTGCACCACCCCTCCATGGCTGTGCAGGCCGTCGCCAACCTGCTCAGGGCATTTCTCGAAACCGAGTTCAAGGGCGCGCACTTCGGTGCCCGTGCCGCCTAGCGCCTGACGTGGGGCGTATCAACAAGGCAAGTCCAGGAGACTGACATGCAAACCGCCAAGATATCCCTGCGTGGGCTGATCGACAAATGGCTTGGCGCCAACCTGGCGGCACCCGCGCGGATCACCCGCGTGCGCAGTTCGCGGGCTTGCCGCAGCGGCTGTATCCGAGTGGATGTGGCCCGCCCGTCGGGGCAGTTGTCGATGTTCTTCTTCCGCCATGCCGATGGGTGCTGGTGCGTATTCCCGCCAGCGCTCAGGGTGGGCTGGGGTGCTTGACCTGCGCCACGCCGCATGCGTGCTCGATGCCTTCTTCTGGCCACGCAGCGACGTGTCCATCTATCATGGCTTCATCCCCAGCGACGAGGAGCCGCACGATGGAACGACGATTCGAGTACGGCGGTTATGCCGTGGTGGCACGCGCGGCTGCGCTGGCTGGTGGCGGCTATATGGCGACGGTTGTCATTTCCGACGCCTTCGGCGACGCGCCGCAGCCTTCATTCGAGGAAGAGGCTGGCGTGGCTGGCACGGCGGAAGCCGCGATTGCCCTGGCGGAAGCCTCGGCCATGCGGACCATCGACGCCGGGCAGGTGAACTAGCCGGGCAGGCCCCGGCACTTCAATGTCGTGCAGGGCCGTCATTAGCCGGACTTTGCGCAGGTGCGCTTGCCGCGACTTAGAATGGCGGTTGCCGGTCAGCCTGACGCCCGTCCGGGCGCGCCGCCCGGCCCCTCCGGAACCCCATGTACGCCATCCTGCCAGCCTTCGTGTCCGCCATTTTTCTGGGATTCGGCTTGTACGTGCTGGTCACCAAGGGCGTCACGCGCATTTCCACGTCCTTCTTTCTGATGTGCGTGACCACCTTTGCCTGGCAGGGAACCTGGGCCTTCCTGTTCCAGGCTGAGCAGCCGGATGTGGCGCTGCTGCTCGCCAAGGTGGGCTATCTGTTCATCATCTTCCTGCCGACCTGTTTCTATCACTTCGTGACCGAGGTCACCGAGTGCCGCACCGAGCGCCCGCTGCTGCTGGTTTCCTACGGGCTGTCCCTGGTGCTGGCGGTGATGGTGTTGACTGGCGGTGAGGTGGTGTCCGGCTTCTATACCTATTTCTTCGGTGAGTACCCCAAGGCCGGGCGGCTGCATCCGCTGCATGTGGCGCAGACGGTGCTGCTGGCCTGCCGCAGCGGCTGGCTGCTACTGGGCGCGCGCCGCAGCGCCACGGGCGAGAAGCGCAAGCGTCTGGATCTGTGCCTGGTGAGCCTGTGCCTTTACTCGCTGGCGGCGGTCGACTACGCGGCCAATTACGGCTATGCCTTTTATCCGCCGGGCGTGATCTTTATCGGCATCAGCCTGGGCATTCTTGCGGTGACCATCGTGCGCTACGACTTGATGCACCCCTTCTCGCTGGCGGCTACCGTGGCGCACGAGGTGCGCACCCCCTTGACCACGATCCGCCTGCAGGCCGACGAAATCGGCCGAGCCTGGCCCGATCTGCTGGCCGGCTATCAACTGGCGGTGGAGCACGGTTTGTGCAAGGACAGCATGCGGCCCGGGCAACTGAACCGGGCCGCCGGCCTGGTCGCCTCCATTCAACGGGAGATTGATGGCACCCACACCGTGATCGACATGGCGCTTGCCTCCGTCACGCTGGAACGGCTGGACCGCCATAGCTTCACCGCACAATCCCTGCGGCACTGCGTGGTGTCCGCTCTCGAGCGCTATCCGTTCCTGGCGGGGGAGCGGGAAAGGGTGGCGGTAGGCCCGATTGATCCGGCCTGGTGCTTCCGGGGCTCCGATACGCTGCTGGTCTACGTGCTGTTCAACCTGCTCAAGAACGCACTGCAGGCCATGCGTGCGAGCGTCGACGGCCGCATCGAGATCGGAGTGGTGCAAGAACGCGGCTGCTGGCTGCTTCGCTTCAGCGATACCGGCCCCGGCATCGCGCGGGAAGTCCTCCCGCGGATCTTCGATCCCTTCTTTTCCACCAAGGCCCACGGCAGCGGCGCTGGCATGGGGCTGGCCTTCTGCCGGCGCGTGGTCGAGGCGTTCGATGGCCGCATCCAATGCGAATCCGTGCGTGGCGTCCATACCACCTTCACGCTGCGCCTGCCGGACGCGCACACCGGCAAAGGCCGTGTCATGCGTGCCCGCCCCGCCAGCCAAGTGCCGGCCAGCGGGGCGGGGCCCGTTTAGCTAGCGAAGGTAGGCAACTTCAACTCATACTCCTTGACGCGCTCCACGATCTCCTTCGGGAAGCGCATGATGCGCTTGTCCCTGCCGGCGAACACGATCTGCTGGTAGCCGAGCGACACGGGGCGGCCTCCAACGCAAAAGCGGAACAGCAGGTAAGCCGAGCACTGCTTCACCTGGAAGGTATTGAGGTAGCAGTCCACCTTCTGGAACGGGAAGGTCTCTTCCACGTACTCCTGATGCGCGCGCTTGGTCACGAACACGCCTCCGGCAGCCAGCAGGTTGTCGTGAATGCACTCGTGGAACCAGCGTTCCCGGCAGACACCCTGCCACTCGAAGTAGCGCGCAAAGTAAGTATTCATGAAGGCGTTGGAATCCTTGAGATAGATATCGATTGCATGATGGAACGTCTTTTGCGGGGGCGTCTCCTGTATGTCTCGCGTGAACATGTCGCTACCGCGGCTAAGCACATGGGGGATTGCGTCTCGCATCAACATTGAAAGCTCCTGGCTAGGAATGGCTGCTGGCGGCAGCCACGCACGCCCCCCCGAAAGGGCGGGGCACACCGCATTCTGTCTGCTTTGCCACGCCGGGTGACGTGAACGAGGGATGTTGTTGCGCGGGCTGGCGGCACGTCGGGGCGGCCGCCGGCGACCGAGGGCGGGGTGCCGTATACTCTCGTGCTTTCACGCGCAGCGTGAGCGTTTCCTTATCTTTGTTGATTTGCGACCAAAAGCTGGTGCAGGTCGAGGCAAATTGACAGGGAGTGCATTGGAATGGGTGCAAGGGCAGGGATCGAGACTGCTGCCGGGCGCCCGAAGAACTTAGCTTTGAAGCTGTAAGACCATGAATTCGACTCCTCGCCGTATTTCAGTTGCACCGATGATGGATTGGACTGATCGTCATTGTCGTATGTTTCACCGGCAACTGAGCCGCCATACCTGGCTGTACACGGAGATGGTGACCACTGGTGCGCTGCTTCATGGCGATGTGGCTCGTCATCTCGACTTTGACGCCGCTGAGCAACCCGTGGCCCTGCAACTCGGCGGCAGCGAGCCCGCTGACCTGGCCGCCGCGGCGAAACTGGGTGAGCGATGGGGCTACGTGGAGGTCAATCTGAACTGTGGCTGCCCTTCCGAGCGGGTTCAGCGCGGCGCATTCGGTGCTTGCCTGATGGCGGAACCGGAACTGGTGGCGGATTGCGTGAAGGCGATGCGCGACGCGGTATCGATTCCCGTGACCGTCAAGCATCGCATCGGTATTGACACGATCGAACATTACGACTTTGTTCGCGACTTCGTCGGCACCGTGGCTGATGCGGGGTGCGAGACCTTTATCGTGCATGCGCGCAATGCGATCCTGAAGGGATTGAGCCCGAAGGAAAATCGCGAGATCCCGCCGCTGCGCTACGAAGTGGCTTACCAACTCAAGCAGGAATTCCCGCATCTCGAGATCCTGATCAACGGCGGTATCGTCACGCACGACGAGATGGACGTGCACCTGGCGCATGTGGATGGCGTCATGATTGGACGCGAGGCCTATCACCAGCCCTACGTGCTGGCGGAAATGGACAGGCGTTTCTACACTGCGCAGACCCCGGTGCCGTCACGGCTGGACGTTGAACTGGCGATGCAGCGCTATATCGGGGATTTGGTCGAGAAGGGCGGCTATATGGGCGCGGTGACGCGCCATATGCTGGGCCTGCATCGCGGAATCCATGGCGGCCGCGGCTGGCGGCGGGTTTTGTCGGATGCGCGCCGCATGCACGCGGTGCGCACACGCGCAGCCGTCGACGCTATGTTTGAAGAGGCGCGGGCGCATCTGCTGCCGGGAGGCGCGCCATCCCTCGCGGCGGCTTGAGCAAGATCCGCTAGGGCTAGCGGCTGGAGTCCGGATTCTCTGGAGGTACTCTCGTATGTGGCCAGCAAGCAGTCCTGATTGCGAATAGATCGCATTTGTGCGCCCCGAGCATAATGGATGTTGAGCGCTTGTTGCGGTGTTGGCTGGAGTATTTCCTCTAACTTCGAATATCCTTTTTATGCTCGGGAGTCGCGGGGGGCTGTGATGCGCACTTGATCGTCGCGGCGGGCCGCTTTGCCGCCATGGCAAAGGGATTCCCCTAATTAGTCACGAAGCCGCAAGTTCTTACACTGTGCTTGCCCTCGAATACAGGGCTTTCTTCAACTGATTGTTCAGCCCGCCTAGTGCGGGCTTTTTTTTGTCGTGGGTACTGCGACCGCATGGTCGACTTCGGTTTACCCGGATAGTACGAATGGGAAATGACAGCTAGATTACCAAGGCCTTCAGGGCAATTGAGATCGCAAATTTAAGAACCCGCGTTGCGGGTTCTTTTTTTGCTTTTTTTGCCTGTTTTTGTCTGTTACCGCTCGCCATCAAGTGGCCGCCTTGGCAGGTACCGCGCGCTACTTTTCGCTGGTGCGTGAGATGCCCATGTCAACGGCGCCATATGCCGTGATGCTTGACGCCCGGCCATCGGCGCCTTGGCTGGCACATCCCATAAGGAGTGCCAGTAGCGCGCAGCCCGCCAGCCGTCCCCACAACGTTTGCTTCATGGTTCTTTCCCTGTGTTGCCGAGGAAACGGCATTCCCTATTGGGTATCTGGTACCGGGTTTGGTTCCCGTTTGGGGGCAACCCGCGCAACGAGCGGCGGCGAACTCCTGCGGGGAAATTAGGCGGAAAGAGGCGGGGGTAGGGGGGGCTACCTTGGGACCATCTGACGTCTGGTTTATCCGATGACAAAACGGTGCAGCAGCAACGTCGCAATGGCTGGGCAGGCGAGGACCAGTCCGCCCAGTGCGGGGAATCGCTGCGACCACATACCGATTAGGGCGGGGATCGCAGCAATCGGACCAAGGATATGCATCAGCAAGGAAAGCACGGTATTGGGGTGGCCGGCGTTCGCAGCCTGCGACACTTCGCTTCCGCCATGCGGGCCGAAGAGCCCGTACGCACTTCCGAGCAGGAGGACGACCAGGCAAAGCGTGGCGGCTAGCTTGAGGGTGAGTTTGGCGCTGAAGGACAGCATCGCTGTTTTTTCCACTTGGATTGTGAGCCCCTCCGTGGGCCGGGTAGGGCGCCTGGCGCATGCCAAGAATGCTTGTGAAAATAGCGCAAACTGCACCTAAACCAACTGAGACTTTTCTAAGTCAGAATTAAGTCGAGTCGGGGTGGCGGACAGCGTACTTGATGGCGTGTGCCATTGTTTGCGGTTTTGCAGGGCGGGTCGGTACAAGCTTGTCGTTACCCTCTGCAGTTTCTTGGCCTAGATTCAACGCTAGGGCGCATCAGCGGCGGGGTGGTGCACTGGCGTCCCTCTTGTGGCGAGGGCGTTATTGCGGAAGACGTCCTGAGCTGGATGCCGGGGCCGGCAGTGGCAAGCCGGCTGTCGCCCTTTGAGGAGGTGGAGACCGCCAAGACTCCATGCGCTGGCAAGCTGCACCTCGCGGCAGGTGACGGGTGGTGTGTGCTTTGTTCTCCCTTCGACTTGATCTAGCATGGAACCGTCAGATTTTCCTGGCGCAGGTTTGAGGAGATGGTTATGGGAAAGTGTGATCTGGATGGGGAGTGCTCCGCAGAGGGGGGGTGTGCTGCCAAGGGCTTAGCCATTGGCGTGCTTGTGCTGGGTGCCTTGCTGGCGTTCGGGTGCCTCTGCTGCGCGCGGCACAAGGCCCTCCGCAACCATGAATAGGCGACTTGAGCGAACTCGTGTGGGTCGCGCGACGAGGCTGTGTCACTGCCGGCGCGTGCGTTATCGGTCCGCAGGCGTTTTGCGTGCGCCGGAATTCATGTCCATGTTGATATCCTGACCTGTCGCTTGTCGTCGTCATTGACGCGTGCTGGCCGGCCGCGCATTGGCGCAACTAACGGATATGACAGATCAGAGGACACTTCATGCAGAAGATCACCCCCTTCCTGTGGTTCGACGGCCAGGCTGAAGAGGCCATGCATTTCTACACGTCCGTCTTCAAGAACTCGCGGCCCGGAAGGGTCATGCGCTACGGGGAAGCCGGCCCGGGAGTGAATGGCTCAGTCCTCTCGGCCTCGTTCGAGCTGGAGGGCCTCGAGTTCACGGCGCTCAACGGCGGACCGCATTTCACATTTACCCCGGCTATCTCATTGTTTGTGAGCTGTGAGTCGCAATCGGAAGTGGACGCCCTGTGGGGGCAATTGTCCGCTGGCGGGGAGGAAGGGCAGTGCGGTTGGCTCAGGGATAAGTTTGGCGTGTCCTGGCAGATCGTTCCATCGATCCTCGGCCGGCTGCTGCAGGACAAGGATGCGGGCAAGTCGGCTCGGGTCATGGAGGCAATGCTCAAGATGCGTAAGCTAGACATCGCTTTGCTAGCGCAGGCATACGAGCAAAATTGATCCGAAATGTTGATTATGCTCAACTTTAGTCCTCTCGAAAGATTCGCTCAAGAAAACGCTTGCCAAGGCCGAGGGGGTCCCCTATGATTCGCCCCCTCGCAACACGAAACGCCGCTGCAAAGCAGACGGGACAAGGGTTGCGGGGTTGGCGGGGTGG
>NZ_JBXASU010000115.1:0-20455 GCF_058809705.1 Cupriavidus sp. MPR-AND1C
GAGTGGGAGGAGGTGGTAAGTGGTTGCTTAACTTGTTGGGGGGAGGGGGGACTAGCCTTACACCCATCCGCCAACAACCATATCAATCAATAGACGCCCCAACGCTCCTGACCACCCCCGCCCACTTCTGCCGATCCGCCTTCACAGTCGTCCGGAACTGCTCAACCGTCTCGATCCGCGGCGAATTCCCTGCCTCGATCAGTTTCTGCCGGATCGCCGGCGTTTCGAGCGCGACCTTGACCGCATCGTTGATCTTCTTGCTGATCTTGGGATCCAGCCCCTTGGGACCGAAGAAGCCAAACCAGATAGTGCTGTTGAAGCCCGGCAACCCGCTCTCGGCTATCGTCGGCACCTCGGGAATCACCGCCACATGGCTCTTGGTGGTCACGCCAAGCAGCCGCACCTTGCCGGCGCGATACTGCGGCAACACGCTCTGCACCTGATTGAAAATGCAGCAGACCTCGCCCTTGAGCACGGCTTGCAGCGCATCAGGGCCGCCCTTGTACGGCACATGGACCATATCCAGGCCGGCGCGCGCGTTGAATTCGGCGAAGGCCAGGTGCGTGCCGGTGCCGTTGCCGGTCGACGCATAGTTGTACTTGCCGGGGTTGGTCTTGACCTTCTCGATGAACTCCTTGACCGACTTCACGTCGATCACGGCAGGGTTCACGGTCAGCACGTTGGAGACTTCCACCAGCGGCGCGACGGGCGTGAAATCGGCTTCGGCGTCGAACGGCAGGCTCTTGTACAGGGCCGGGTTGATGCCGTGGGTGGCGGCGGTGCCGAGCAGCAGCGTGTAGCCGTCGGGCTTGGCATGGGCCACCACTTCGGAGGCCACATTGCCACCGGCGCCGGGGCGGTAGTCATAGATGATGGTGGCCTTGAGCGACTTCTGCAGCGATTCCTGCAGCGTGCGGCCCACCATGTCCACGCCGGAGCCGGCGGTAAAGCCCATCAGGATGGTGATCGGCTGGGTCGGCCAGGCCGGGTCCTGCGCGCGGGCCGGTGCGGCCAGCGTGCTCAGCGCGCCCAGCAAGCCAAGGCCGGCGGCCAGGCGGGAAGCACGGGACGAATGGGACGAATGGGACGAATGGAAAGCGGACGAGATGCGGCGGGTAGCAGTGCGGAACATGGGGGTACCGTCGAAAAAAAGAATGCGGGTCGGGGCTGCCGGCCGGGGTCTGTCGCCCCGGGCAAAACAGCAAGATACCAACGATCCGCCGCATTACCAACGACGGAGTTCGCTTGAAGGTATGCCATGTTGGTATAAGCAGACATGGACCGGAGTCCCGCGGCCGCCCACACAGGTGAAAGCTGAAAGCTGAAAGGTGAAAGCGCCACTTGCGCCCCTAGCTGCGCAACAGCCCCACCAATTCGTCGATGTCCGGCAGCGCCACCGCCGTACCGATAAAGCCGGCCTCGCCGTCCTCGCCCGCCTCCAGGATGCCATCGGCCAGCGCGCGCTTGCCGTGGTGCAGCGTGAGGATGCGCTCCTCGATGGTGCCCGCGCTGATCAACCGGTAGACGGTCACCGGGCGCTGCTGCCCGATGCGGTGGGCGCGGCCCATGGCCTGGTCCTCTGCCGCCGGGTTCCACCAGGGGTCGGCGATGATCACATAGTCGGCGGCCGTCAGGTTAAGGCCGAAGCCGCCGGCCTTCAGGCTGATCAGGAAGACATCGCCCGCGCCGGCCTGGAACGCCGCCACGCGCCGCGTGCGCTCGGCCGCCGGCGTGGCGCCGTCGAGGTACTGCCAGGCCAGGCCGGCCTCGTCCAGCCCCTGGCGCAGCAGTTGCAGGAAATCGACGAACTGGCTGAAGACCAGCGTCTTGTGCCCGTTAGCGGCCAGCTCGCCCGCCAGTTGCACGAAGGCGCGCACCTTGGCGCCCGCCTGCCCGAGCTCCAGTTGCAGTTCGGGCGTGACCAGGCGCGCGTCGCAGGCGGCGCGCCGCATCCGCATGAGTTGCGCCAGCACATGGATGCGCGCCTCGGCGGCGGGCTGGCCGGCGGCGGTCTTGCGGGCCTTCGGGCCTTTGACCACGGCCTCGGCTTCGGCGAGCGCCTGGCGGCGCAGCGCTTCATAGTGGGCCGCCTCGATCGGGTCCTGCTCGATGCGCAACACCAGCTCGGTGCGCGGCGGCAGTTCGTCCAGCACCTGGGCCTTGGTCCGGCGCAGCACGAACGGCGCGATCATGCGGCGCAGACGCTGGGCCGCCTCGCGCACGCCATTGCGCTCGATCGGCACGGCGAAGTGCTCGTTGAAGCGGACCAGCGAGCCGAGCAGGCCGGGGTTGCAAAAGCGCATGATCGACCACAGCTCGGCCAGCCGGTTTTCCACCGGCGTGCCCGACAGCGCCATGCGGAAATCGGCCCGCAGCTCGAACACCGCCTGCGAGCGTTTGGTGGCGGCGTTCTTGAACGCCTGCGCTTCATCGGCCACCACCGTGTGCCACTCGCGCTGGCAGAAGGCGTCGCGCGCCTGCAGCAGCAGCGTGTACGAGACGATCACCACGTCATGCGGGCCGGCCTGTTCCAGCAAGGCCGCGCGCTCGCCCTCGGCATAGATGTGCACGCGCAGCGTCGGTGCGAAGCGCCTTGCCTCTTCGGCCCAGTTGCCGCACACGGAGGTCGGCGCGATCACCAGCGCGGCGCCGCCGCCGGCGCGCGCCAGCATCACGGCGAGCGCCTGCAGCGTCTTGCCCAGCCCCATGTCGTCGGCCAGGCAGGCGCCGAAGCCGGCCTCGGCGAGCGACATGGCCCAGCGGTAGCCGTCTTCCTGGTAGGGCCGCAGTTCCGCGGCCAGGTTGGCCGGCAGCACGGCGTCGCTGTTGCGCGCCCGGCGCAGCCGCGCCACGCGCTGGCGAAAATGCTGGTCGGGGTCGATGCCGGCGCCGGCCAGCACGTCGTCCAGCCAGGGTGCCGCCATCAGCGGCACCTTGATGCCGTCGGGCACGTTGTGCGCCACGCTGGCCAGGTCGCGCAGCCTGGCGCGCAGGCTGCGCGTGAGCGCCACATACACGCCCTGCCCCATCGGCATGAAGCGCCCGGCATGGCTGCCGGCCCAGGCCAGCAGCTGGCCGAGCTGCAGCACCAGCCCCTCGGCCACGCTCAGTTCGCCGACCAGCTTGAACCATTCGCTCTCGGTTTCGATATGCACCGCCAGTTGCGGGATGTCGGCGCCCACCACGCGGATTTCCTTGCCCCGGGGCCATTCCACCGCCAGCACGGCGGGCAGCCCTGGCAACTGCTCGACCACCGACAACGCCTCCTCCGGGTCGGCCAGGGTCCAGTCGTATTCGCCGCTATCCGGCGAGCGCGGCACCAGGAAGGGCAGCGCGCCGAACACTTCGGCCACGTTCGCCAACTCGGACTTGAGGTCGCGCACCGTGGCCAGGCTCTCCCCTTTGACCGCCGCCATCAGCCGCTCGCGCCCGCTGCCCGGGGCCAGCCGCGGCCCAAGTGGACCCAGCGGCGTCACCACCAGGCGCAGCGAAAGACCTTCGCCCAGCGGGGACAACTCGGCGCGCAGCCGGCTCTCGGTCTCGAGCTCGCGGGCGCTGCCGTCGTGGTCGGAGTGCACCTGAAAATGACCGGACAACGCGCGCAGCGTGGCGTCAAGCTGCGCATGGGCCTCGGCCGGCACCGCCAGCCCATCGGCGATCAGTTGCGCCGCGCCCTGCTGCGCGGGCGTGAGGCGGATCACGCGCAGGCGCTGCGAGCCTTCGCGCAGCACGGTGATCTGGCGCAAGGCCTCGGCGTCCGCGCGGCTGCCGGCGGGCAGGAAGCTGTCCATCGCCGGGGCCTCGCGCAGCGGGGGCGAGACCCGCAAGGTGTAGCGCCCACCCTGGCGCACCACTTCCAGCGTCGGGGCGCCCTCCACCACTTCCAGCGTCTGCTCGGGCGCCTGCGCCAACACCACGCCCGGATGCCCGACCAGCGCCAGCATGGCGGCGGCGCGATCGAGCACGTAGCGGCGGTGATAGGACTGGTCGCGGCGGACCGCGCGGGCGACGCGGGCGTCCCACGGCTCCAGCCGGTCGTCTTCGGCGAGGCGGGCCAGCGGCACGGGACGCGGCTTGTTCCAGCCGCGCGGGCCGCGCTGTTGCTCCAGCGGCTCGATGGTGCCGACCGCGCCGTCGGCGTCGATGGTCAACGCCCACAACAGGCGGCTGGCGCTGGCGCCGTCGGGCGCGCGCGTCTCGCCCGCCAGGGCCTGCAACGCTTCGAGCGCGAGCCGCCAGCTTTCCTGGCGCTGGCCGGCAAAGAAGGTTTGCGGCACCGGCTCGCCCGCTTCCAGTGCCAGCGCGGCGTCCAGTTGCTGCGCGAACCAGTGCAGGCCGCAGCCTTGCAGGCGCGCACGCAGGGCCGCGAGGGCCTCGGCGCGGGCGGCCGCCGGCTGGCGCCGTCCGCTGGCTTGCTTCACGTCGCCAAGCCAGGCGCGCAACAGAACGCGCCAGAACTGCGCGAGCGGCGGCACCTCGGAGCGCAATTCGAACGCGGACTCGTCCAGCCGCGCATCGCCCTTGTGCACGGCCAGCACGTGGCACCACAGTCCCCAGCGCTCGCTCGGCGCCGGGCTGCGCGTGCCCGCTTGCGCCTGGCAGAATTTGCGGGCTTGTTCGAGGTGGGCCGGCGTACGCTGGGCCAGCAAGGACAGCGGATAGCAAGGCGCCAGCGAGGGCGGCAACAAGCCGGTACGCTGGCGGCTCTCGGCCCGCAGCCGCTTGAGCGCAGCCTCGAAGCCCGCCTGGGCGGCTGGCCAGTCGCCTTCCTGCAAGTGGGCAAACGCACGCAGGGCGTCGCCATCGCCGCCCGCGTCGCCCGTCGTGCTGAGCAAGGCAAGGGCCGCCGGGCGCTCGCCGGCGTACAGCCGGCCCTCGGCCAGCGCGATGCGAACGGGGACCGGCAGCGCCTGCGGATCGTCGGCGTGGCGGGCCAGTCCGTAATCCAGGTAAGGCTGCATGCGGGGATCCCAGTCGAAATAGAGACAGTCCAGGATCGCCAGCAAGATGCGCCAGCGCCAGGGTGGCACCACCCGGTCCAGCAACGCGGCGTCGCCGCTGGCCAATGCCGCGTCCACCAGCATCTCGGCGCGCTCGGCTGCCTGCCCCCAAGGCGCCAGCATTTCGCCGATCGCCGCCTCCGAGGCGCCTGAGAACAGCGCCTCGCGCAGCCGCCTGGCGTGCATGCGGCCGGGCGATTCACGATGGGAGGCGGAGGGTCCGGAAGGCGGCGGCAGGGTCACGGGTGGCAGTGGCGGCATACACAATGTGACGATTTTAGACCCCGGCGCGCCCGCGCCCGCGTTGGCACAGGGGGTCCCGGGGTTTACAATGTCTCTTTTGCAGGGCTGGCGACGCTCTCGAGTCATCGAGGTACGCGAGAAGCGCATCGCGCGCGACGCGGTGTACGCTCGGACGAAGCCTTCCGCGCGGTCGGCGGCGCCAATGAACCATGCAGGCACTGGCTGACCGCGGCCTGGAACCATCCCGAGACGCGAAGGCCCGCCAGGCAATCACGAACCGCTTAACCAGTCATACTTCAGTCCATACAAAAGACTAAAGACTAAAACCATCCCCGCGACACCATGACGCAAACCGCCTCCCTGATCGAAATCGGCGCGGAAGACCTTCCGCTGCACTGCCCCACCGGCAACACGCCGACCTGGAACTACCATCCGCGCGTCTTCCTTGACGTGACCGACACCGGCGAGGTGAAGTGCCCGTACTGCGGTACCGTCTACAAGCTCAAGCCCGGCACCGTGATCAAGGGTCACCACTGACACGGCCCACGCTTGACCGCACCACCCCGATGCTCCGGCCCGCCTTGCGGCGCGCTGGAGCGTCGGCGTGCGTGGCGCGCGCAGCTTGCGCCACGCCCACCCTTCCGGCAGCGCCCCACTCATGAAAAAAGCCCTCGTCATCGCCCCCAACTGGATCGGCGACGCCCTGATGGCGCAGCCGCTCTTCACCCTCATGAAAGCGCGCCATCCGCGCCTGCAGATCGACGCCCTCGCCCCTAAATGGGTGGCGCCGGTGCTGGCCCGCATGCCCGAGATCCACCAGGTCTTCCCCAGCGAGCTGGCGCACGGCAAGCTGCAGCTCTCGGCCCGCCTGATGTTCGCCCAGCAGCTCAAGAACGAAGGCTACGACGCAGCCTATGTGCTGCCGAATTCGCTCAAGTCCGCACTGATCCCCTGGCTGGCCGCTATCCCGCTGCGCGTCGGCTATCGCGGCGAAGCCCGCTTCGGCCTGCTCAATATCCGCCACGGCAATCCGCTCCGCGACCAGCGCCCGCCCATGGTGGAGCACTACGCGCGGCTGGCGCTCAAGCCCGGCGCCCGCTTGCCGGAGAACCTGCCCGAGCCGCGCCTGCGAACCGATCCGGTGCGCATGGCCAAGACCGCGGAGCGCTTCGGCATTGCGCCGCAGACGCGCCTGATCGCGTTCTGCCCTGGCGCGGAGTTCGGCCCGGCCAAGCGCTGGCCGGCCGCGCATTTCGCCGAGCTGGCGCAGATGCTCAAGCGCTCGTTCCCGTATGCGCAAATGGTCACGCTGGGCTCGCCCAAGGACGCCGAGATCGCCGACGAGATCGTCAAGGCCGCACCCTTCGTGCGCAACCTGTGCGGCCAGACCTCGCTGGACGATGCCGTCGACCTGCTGGCGATGTCGGAAGCCGCCGTGTGCAACGACTCCGGCCTGATGCACGTCACCGCGGCGCTGAACCGGCCGCAGGTGGCGGTGTTCGGCTCCAGTGACCCACGCCATACACCCCCGCTGTCGCAGGCTGCGAGTATCATGTGGCTGCAGCTCGAATGCAGTCCGTGCTTCAAGCGCGAGTGCCCGCTTGGCCACCTGCGCTGCCTGAAGGACATCGAGCCCGAAATGGTGTTTGTGGAGCTGCGCAAGCTCCTGCACCGGGCCTGAAGCGCTGACCCGCCGTTCGTGTTTATCCGGCCAACGAATCCCTGAGCCCAGTCCACCATGCCTCGTTTTGCCCGCCTGTTCGATTCCGCCGAAGACATCGTAGAAGCCTTTCGCGAGGCCATGAAGCTACGCGATGCCGAGGGCGCGCTGCGCCTGTGGCTGGATGAGGACTCGGTTACCTGCGTGATGCCGGACGGCCAGCGCCTGATCGGCCACGAGCACCTGCGCCAGGCCTTTGCACAGTTGCTGGACGTGCAGCCGGTGCTGATCGACGTGATCGAGACCAGCAGCCATACCTCGATGGGCGTCGCCATCTTCGACGTGACCGAAGCCCTGCGCTTTGGCGGCGACCGCGTCGAAGCCGACCTCTATGTGCACACCACCTATGTGCTGATGCAGAACCACGAGGGCTGGCGCCTGGCGCACATCCATTGCAGCCCGGCCAACGCCGCCCAGGTCGCGACCGTGAGCACGGCGCCAGGCCAGGCTCTCCACTAGGACTGGGCGCGCGCGTGACGGGCCGGCCAGCCTGTTACGCCGCGTCGCTTGACCGCCTATCGCCTATCGCCTTGCAGGCATGAGCCAGCTTCCACCTTCGCACCACCGGCCCGCGCCGGACGACCTCCGCGCCACCGACCCGTTCGGCGGCGGCCGCCGCATGCCCTGGTGGCTCGCCGGCGGCCACGCCCAGACCATCATTGCGGCACGCTTCACGCAGCGCCCGCCGCGCGTGGCCTTCAAGCGCGAGCGCTGGACCGCCCCGGACGATGACTTCGTCGACCTGGACTGGACCACGCACCCGGTCACGCCCGATACCCCGCTGCTGGTGATGTTCCATGGCCTGGAAGGCGACTCCGGCAGCCATTACGCACAGGCCATGATGCATGCGCTGGCGGCGCGCGGCTGGCAGGGCGTGATCCCGCACTTTCGTGGCTGCTCGGGCGAGCTGAACCTGGCGCCGCGCTTCTATCACTCGGGAGACTCCGAGGAACTTCACTGGATCCTGGAGCGGCTGCACCGGCAGTACTGCGGCCACGGGCGCAAGCTGCTGGTGGTGGGCATTTCGCTCGGCGGCAATGCCCTGCTGCGCTTGCTGGGCGAACAAGGCAGCGCCGCAGGCCATATCAGCGCGGCGGCATCGGTCTCGGCGCCGCTGGACCTGGCCGGCGGCGGCGCAGCGCTGTCGCAAGGCTTCAACATGCTGTACACGCGCATGTTCCTGCAAACCCTGAAGCGCAAGTCGCTGGCCAAGCTGAGCCAGTATCCCCGGCTGTTCGACCGCGAGGCCATGCTCGCCAGCCGCGACCTGTACGCCTTCGACAATATCGTGACGGCGCCGCTGCACGGCTTTCGCGATACCGATGACTACTGGGCGCGCGCCTCCAGCAAGCCGGTGCTCGGCGAAATCAAAGTGCCCACGCTGGTGCTCAACGCGCGCAACGATCCCTTCCTGCCAGCGCGCTACCTGCCTGGCCCCGCCGAGGTCAGCCCGCAGGTCTGGCTGGAACAGCCCGAGCACGGTGGTCACGTCGGTTTCATGACACCGCGCGAAGATAGGCTGCGCGCGCTGCCGGTGCTGCCCTTTGCGGGGCATATCGAGTGGCTGCCGGCGCGCATCCTGCGGTTTTTCGACGCCGTGGCTTAGCGCATTGGCTCAGCGTCACCAGAACGAATGCGAGCGGAATGCCCCGGCACGGGCGGTCCCGCAAGGAGGCACCGAAGATGGACGAGACAGTCAAGCAAGCCATGGCCCGCTGGCCCAACGTACCCAACTGCTACGGCTGGCTGGCGCTGGACCGGCGCGGGCAATGGCGCATGCGCAACGAGTACGCCCAGCAGCACGGCCTGTCCGGCGACCCGATCCGCCACGATGCGCTGATCGCCTTTATCGAGCGCAACTACCAGCGCGACGAACGCGGCGGCTGGTATTTCCAGAACGGCCCGCAGCGCGTGTTCGTGTCGCTGGCCTATGCGCCGTGGATCGTGCGGCTGCACCATGGCAAGCTGCACACCACCTCTCAGCGCGCCTTCACGCTGCATGCATGCCATGCGGACGAGCACGGCAATGTGGTGCTGGTCGGCACGGTGGAGGGTGAGGGGGGTGAAGGGGGTGAAAGCGCTGGCGGCCCGCAAGCCGCGCTGCTGCACGACCATGACCTGGATGGCTTTAGCAGCGCCTGCACCTGGCACGGCGAGGCCTGCGGGGCCAATCTCGGCGTATTTCATTTCAACGGCGCCGACGTGCAGATCGAGCCGATCGCCGAGGATGAAGTGCCGGCGCGCTACGGCTTTGTGCGCCAGCCGCAACCGCCTGCGGGTGAACAGGCGGCCTGAGCAGGCGGCCTGGGCAGGCGGCCTGAACATGAGCGTCAGTTAGGCATGCCCTTGTTGTCCTGCTTCTCCTCGCGGTACTGGCGCTCCAGCTGGTGCAGCCGCGCATCGACTTCCGACAGCGTGTAGAAATCGCCGTCGCCTGCCTTGCGTGCGATCTGCAACTGCTCGATGGCGGCCTGGTAGGCGCCATCCACCGCGTATTTCTCCGCCAGCGCCTGGTGCTGCTGCACGCGCCGGCCCTGCGCGGCGTAGGCCCGCGCCAGCATGTCCCACCACTCGGAGCGGGCGATTTCCTCGCGCGTGCGCTCGCGCAGGAAGGTCACCGCCTGGTCCGTGCGGCCGGCGTCGAGCAAGGTCGCCGCATAGCTCAGCGCCAACGCGTGCGACAACGGGAACGCTTTCATCGACGCCGCCGCCTGGTTCAGCGCGTCCTGCTGCCGGCCCTGGGCGCGCGCCAGCTCGATCGCCATCACATCCAGCATCGGGCTGCCCGAGGTAGCGCCGGGGATCGTGCCGTACAAGCGGCGGGCTTCGGCCAGCGACTGCTGGGCCGCGGCGTTGCGGCCCAACCGCTGCTCGGCGAACGCGATGCCGTAGTGGAGCGCGGGCAGGCGCGCCGGCGAGGCTGACGCCAGTTGCGTCTGCAGCGCCGCGCGCGCGTTCTGCAGATCGCTAGGCGAGGTTTCCTGCAGGATGCGGGCGCGCATCCGCGCGAACTCGTACTCGGGCGTGCTCGCCACGTGGCGCACCGCCACATGGCTCACGCGGTCCTGCATGTCGGCGATGCGCTCCGAGGTGAGCGGGTGGGTGCGCACGTACGACGGCACCGAGCTTTCCGAAATCCCCATCACGCGTTGCAGCCGCTTGAAGAAGTCAGGCATGCCCTGCGGGTCAAACCCGGCAGCGGTCATGATCTGGAAGCCGACCCGGTCGGCCTCGCGCTCCGCGCCGCGCGAGAAGGACAGCTGGTTGGACACCGCCGCCGCCTGCCCGCCCATGGCCAGCGCCGCGGCCGCGTCGCCGCTCTTGGTGGCGGCAAGGCCTGCCAGCACCATCGAGGCCAGCGCGATCCACATCGACTGGTCCTGCGTGGTGATGCCGCGCGCGATATGCCGCTGCATCACGTGGCCGATTTCGTGGCCCAGCACCGAGGCCAGCTCGGACTCGGTATCGGACTGCACCAGCAGGCCGGTGTGCACGCCGATATACCCGCCGGGCAGCGCAAAGGCGTTGATGCTGCGATCGCGCACCGCGAACAGCTCGAACCCCGTGGCAAAGGTGCCGGCGCCGGTGGAGCCAGAGATGTTCTGCCGACGCGCCGCCTGCACCAGGCGATAGCCGAGCGCGTTCAGGTAATCGGCCAGCAGCGGATCGGACACGTAGTCCGGGTCGCGCCGGATGTCGCGCATGATGCGCTCGCCCAGGCGCCGCTCCATGTCGGGCGTGAGCGATGCGGTGGACGGATCGCCCAGGTCGGGCAGCTGCACGCCGGAGGTCTCCACCACGGTGTTGTTGCTGCGCAGGCCAAAATCGGATTTCTGCCCCGCCTTCACGCTGCGGTTCAGGTTGTCATAGACCTGGTCGCTGCCGTCGCGGCTGTCGCTCCCCGGTGCGGCCGCGGCAGCCGCGGTACGCGTGGAATCGTTGAGCAGCAGCCGCTGCTGGGGCCAGGCGGGCAACGCCATCGTCAGCGCCACCAGCGCCGCCAGCGAGCGGCGGGCGAGGCCCAAGGAAGTCCTGGAAGACATGAGGCGCGCCTGGCGGGCAGGCGAGGAGAGCGCTCCGGCGAGCGTTTGGTTCTTGCGCATGTTGCTATGATAGCGGCCTCCGGAAGCCATTCCCATCGGGCGCCGCCCGGTCTTGCCACGCCCTGCCCCGGCATGCGCGGCAAGCGCATCCGTCACGCATTCATTGCCCCGCATCCGCCAGGTCCACGCCATGAGCCAGCTCACCCATTTCGATTCCGCCGGACAAGCCCATATGGTCGACGTCGGCGCCAAGGCACACAGCCACCGCGTGGCCGTCGCCACCGGCACCATCACCATGCTGCCCGCCACCTTTGCACTGGTGCGCGACGGCACGGCCAAGAAGGGCGACGTGCTAGGCATCGCGCGCGTGGCTGCCATCATGGCCACCAAGCGCACCTCCGACCTGATCCCGCTATGCCACCCGATCTCGCTCACCAAGGTGGCCGTGGACTACGCAATGGACGAGGCCAGCGCCACCATCCGCTGCACCGTGCGCACCGAGACCCACGGCCAGACCGGCGTGGAAATGGAAGCGCTGACCGGCGTGCAGGTGGCGCTGCTGACCATCTACGACATGTGCAAGGCCGTGGATCGGGGGATGGTGATTGGGGATGTGCGGTTGATGGAGAAGCGTGGGGGGAAGTCGGGGGAGTGGGTGGCTAACCCTTGATCCATAAGGCCTTTCAGACAATCACCATTGACCACATTGTCCAGCACCTGCGGCCCTGCCGACGCAGCGCGATGATGACGGAAGCGCACAAAAATTCGATCTTGCTCCAATCCTGCTCCACTGAGGACAGGATATGGCTTCCATATCCCGTAGAAATGACGGATGGCAGGTACGTGTTCGTCGCAAAGGTTTCCATCCCATGAGCGAAAGGCGGTAGCAGCAGTAATACAGGCCGACGTTGCCTGTCAGTTGCGGATCAAGTGCAGGGTGTAAGGTCATGTGCTTGCAGTAGATAGATAGCGAACGTCTCAGGACCCCGCGTCAGCTTCCTGTTTCACTTGTTGACCCAAGCGCGACAACGTGGACCGAGAACACGCGGTGGCGGCGATGGTCGTGTCCAGCTATCTGGTACCCGCACCCATGTTTCAGTCAAAATTCATGCCTTTAGCCCTGAGCAGTTGCCTCACCTCTGGCCCAGAGAGAAGCCTGACAAACGCTCTGGCGGCCTCTGGTCGGCTTGTCGTGACGAGAATGCCAGCGGAGAAGTCGAAGTTCGGTGGGTCCTGTAGCTCGGCCGGAAGCAGACCGACCAGTTCAATACCGCGCTGCGCAAGGATCTCCAACGGCTGCGCGATGGCAACTTCGGCCTCGCCTCTTGCGACCACTTCGACAGCAAACTGACTACCCTGCGGAAACTTGGTTTTCGACTTCATCTCTTCGGTCATTCCAAGGCGATCAAGTACCCGCGTAAAAAAAATCCCGGTGGCACCACCGTTCTTTGGGTCGGCATAACTGATCGATTTGGCGGCCGATAGCGCGTGTTTGAACGCGTCAATAGAGCCGATGTCGGGTTTCGGTGCACCAACTCGCACTGCCACGCCGACAGCGGACTGCGCCACATCAATTACGCTGTCCGGCATGAGTCTGCCCTGCTGAAGAACATCGTCCATCATCGGCTTTGGCATAACCGCAACGTCCGCTACCTCGCCCGCCTGAACTCGCTTTTTGATCGCAGCCGCCTTGCCGTAGATGAAAGTAACTTTGTGACCGGTTTCGCGCTCAAAATTGCTGATGGGGCCGTCCAAGGCGCCCTTAAAAACATCGGCACACAAGACCTTGACATCTGCGGCAACGACAGGATTCGCTTGCATCGAGAAGACAGATGCCACAACTCCTGCCGCTATCGCCCTATTCAGAAAATTCACGATGACACCTCGCGAGAATTGATTGTGGCCACATGCTTTGCGACACCGCCATCGCACCACGTGCACCTCGTGTCGGCAAATCTGCTACGAACACGTGCTGAGATGATCAATCAATCATGTATTCAAGCGTATGGGCATCAAATTCACAAGCGAGATAGTTGTGAGATGTGAAGCTCAGTTCGAGACGATTTCCTGCTTCACCTGCTGCCCCAATCGCGACAACGTGGACCGAGAACACCCGGTGGCGGCGATGATCGTGTTCCAGCTATCACCACGCGACAACATCTGCATGATGGCGCCGTTCCGCTGAACATCAGGCTTCCGACCTTTGTAGCCACCTTCGGCCTTCAGCTTGGCGATGCCCTGTGCCTGACGCCGCCGACGATCTACGTAGTCTTTCCGGGCAATCGCCGCCAGCATGTCCAACAGCATGCCGTTCATAGCGTCCAGCATGCGGCTGGTCATCTCTTCAGTGGTAGCAGCCATCATCCACGAGGTCGGCAGGTCAAGGGCAACCACACGAACCCGGCGTGCTTGCAGTTCGGTTTTCAACTTCTGCCAATCCTCGGCGTTCAGGCGCGACAGTCGGTCCACCTGTTCGATCAGCAGGATGTCACCCTGATGGCAGTCCGACAGCAGCCGGAACAGTTCGTGCCGCTTTAGCGACGCACCTGATTCGTTTTCCACGTAGAAGGCCGCGATATGCAGCCCGCGTTCCTTGGCGAACGCTGCATTGCAGACACCGCCGTGATCATTGGGGACCGGTCTGGGCAATGGTGGAACACCAGTGATCGAATGTGGCAACTATCTGGCCGACAGACAGCTATCGCAAACGACAACGCCATCTCGTAAACTTATGGCTGGCGTTTGGTGCGATGAATGGTGCTCCATTTCTGCTCCACTCCTGCTCCAACGCCGTTCCACTTAATCAACCGGATTGGTCAAGATCGAAGGTTTGAACTTCCGATAGATGTTAGTGGTCGCTCTTGCTCTATCCCTTTCACCGTCCGCGCGGCGACACATGGACAGACCGGTGTGGAGATGGAGGCGCTGACTGCCGTGCAGGTCGGGCTGCTCACCATCTATGACATGTGCAAGGCGGTGGACCGCGGCATGGTGATGGGCGATGTGAAGCTGCTGGAAAAGCACGGCGGCAAGTCAGGGGACTGGATGGCGGATGAGGCTAAGTGATTGTTTTATAAGCCTTAGCCGGACGCTTCCACTTATCGCCCGCTGTCACTGACGGCATTCCTGGCTTGACCGCAACGGCTGCTACGGAGTAACGAAAAATCGATTTTGCCCAGATTCTGTCCAAGCGGAGACAGAAAATGGCATCGATAAGGCAACGGGGAAAGAAGTGGCAAACGCGGGTCACGCGGATTGGGTTCCCGCCCGAAGTTAAGACTTTTGGGACACGGCAGGATGCCGAACGATGGTCACGATCCATCAAGGCAGAAATGGACCGGGGTAGTTACGTCAGCCGAAGCGAGGCCGAATCGACCACGCTTGGGGATGTCCTCGAACGTTACATAGCCGACGTTTGCCCTTCGATCCGCGGTGGCACGGAGGACTCGATAAGGCTACGTGCCATGTGTCGCACGAAACTTGCCAAACTGAGCATGGCTGCACTGACCCCAATGGCAATCGCAGCGTATCGCGATGAACGACTGAAGGGAGTACAGCCAGGGACTGTGCTTCGCGAACTGGCCTACCTTTCTTCGATCATCAACCTCGCACGACGCGAATGGGGCATCAACATGACAAACCCGGTCGCATCCGTTCGCAAACCATCGATACCGCAGGGGCGAGACAGGTTACTGTCGGCGGATGAAGAATCCCGACTGCTTGCTGCGCTGGCACCTACTGGTCGTCGGAATCCGTAGCTGCGGCCAATGGCAATCCTGAATTTGGAAACGGCAATGCGGCGTGGTGAGTTACTCGCCCTTCGTTGGTCGAACATCAACGTTGAAGACCAGACCGCGTTCTTGTCGATGACCAAGAACGGAACGGCACGGACGGTGCCCCTATCCCGGAAGGCGGTAGACCTGTTATGCGACCTGCCGCGTTGCATCGATGGAAGCGTATTCCCGATCAATGCACCAGCGCGCCATAAGGCGTTCAAACGGGCGTGCAAACGGGCCGGATTGGTGGACCGGCACTGGCACGACCTACGGCACACAGCGATCACACGGCTGGCGATGAAACTTCCGAACTTGATCGAACAGGCGGCAGTATCCGGGCACCGTCACCATGCTGAAGCGGTACTACCACCTTTCTGCCGCCGAACTGGCGAAGAAGATCGGCTGAATCATGTCGGTAAGGTCATCGTCAGACTTTTTCAGTACGCCGCCGCACAGATGCAGGAACATCATGGCGGTAGACATTGCGAATGATCTAACAACTTCGAGAATCGCTGTCAGACCTCACCGACACTATCCCACTGCCGCTGAACTGGCGAGGCGGCACTTTCGGTTGTCGCGGGTCACGACAGAACAGGAAGAAGACCATGAAGCGAATCGCCATGGTCCCCATATTGGCCCAGTGCCTTATCTGCTTCGCAACTGGTACAGCGGTTGCCCAAACTGCAAAAGACTTGGTCGGAACATGGACCTGCGTTTCGAATGTCAGCATCCGCCCCGATGGCAGCCGCACCGATATATTTGGCCCGCACGTGAAAGGCATGGCGATTTTTGACAGCAGTGGCCGCTTCGCCTACGTCAACATTGACCCTGCTGTCCCGAAATTTGCCGCCAACAATCGCGCCCAAGGCACAGCCGAAGAAAACAAGGCAGCCGTGCGGGGAGGCATTGCCCTTTTTGGCACATACAGCGTGGCCGACAAATTCATTTTCTTCCACATTGAGGGCAGTACATACCCGAACTGGATAGGGATCGACCAAAAACGAACTATCGTCTCTTACACCGGGGATGAGTTCAAGTGGAGCGTTCAGGCGTCGGTCGGCGGAACCGGCGAAGTTACTTGGAAACGGGCCAAATAAGTATCAGCCGTTTTGCCGTCATATTACTCGCGCTACTTCGTTCACCGGTGATATGGTCCGCTTGTTTAATAAATTGGAGGCATCCCATGAAGTCGTTTATGGCAGCGGCAGCAGTGTTCGCAATTCTGACACTTACGACCCAAAATAATTCCTGTGCGCAACAAGTGTTGAAGGCTGGAAGCACTACGGCAGGGCAGCCCGCGTCTGGCTTGAACCCTGAAACAAAGCAACTAGAAGGCATTGCCGTGGAACTGCTCAGTGCAATCGCGAAAGATGCTGGCTTAGAGGTCGAATTCCAAACAATGACTTTCGCAGAACTTCAGCCAGCATTACTCAACAAGAAGATCGACATCATTGCAGCCTCATACGGGGTAACTCCCGCACGACAGGAACTTGTAGACTTCACCGATGTGTATGGTTCATATCGAGACGTACTGGTAGTGCGAACCGATAATATGAAAATTTATAGTTCGACGGCAGATTTCAAAGGAATGACCATTGCAATACCGCGAGGAAGCGCATATATAGATGGTTTAAAGAATGCCGGCGCAAATCTGGTTTTTGTCAGCACACCGCCCGAAGCGATCAATGAACTGGAAGCCGGGCGGGTGACTGGTGTTGTTGATAATGGTCTGCAAGTGGTTTACCGCTTGCGAAATAATGCACACCCCGACCTCAAGCTGGTGGATTCATACCAACCGATTCAAGTAGGAAAATTGGCCTTTGCCGTTCGAAAGGGTAATCCTGACCTACTGGCAAAACTCAATTTATCATTGAGGAAATTACAAATCGACGGCACCTTAAAGGCGATTTACTCACAGTGGGGAATCAAATAGGGTTTCGAAACGTGTCGCACCGCGGGTTTACGCCTACCTATACTCCAACCGGACGAGTGGATGGTTGATCCGCCCGGTCCCGGGGTTGTCGTACTGATCGACGAATTCCTTCGTCCGCTCGTAGTATGGGCTGCCCCTGAAGCGATCCCGCATGTTCCTGCCCCATCCGAGGAAATGGAAGTAGTTGTACCCTTGGAAGATGGCATGATGCCGGACCATCCAAAGATTCTCTTCTGACACAAACGGTCTGAGAATCGTGGCGGCCATCTCAGCGTGGTTGCAGGAACCAAGCGTATCGCAAATATCATGAAGCAGTGCACACACGACGTCCTCGTCATCGCGCTGGTCCTTGAGTGCCAGCGTTGCCGCCTGCAATGAGTGCTGAAGTCGGTCTAGGGGATAGCCACGGCACTCCCCGGCCAATAATTGCAAGTGAGTGAGCACCCGGTCGGGAAGCGCATCAGCAAACTTGGCCGCTTGCGGGTAGATGAAGTCCCAATCTTCCTTCGTGCTGTCCTCTATGCGTGTGAACGTAGCTGTCTTGCCCATGCCGTCCTCCACAACCTTTTTGCCAGCATAGGCCATTCAAAGTGCATCCGTGGCACGTGAAGCGTGCCTGTCCAGCCCGAGCGAGTGGCGGCACATTCATGCATTCTAAGCCGTTCAACATTTGCGAACCCAAATAAGAAACCCGCCGAAGCGGGTTGATGGGTTGGGAGTCGGAACGATGCAGGGCCATCAGGCGACATGCCGATCTTCTATAGTGAAAGTTCAACTCCGTTCCGCCGCAAGCCGTCCGCAACCTCATGCTTACAAACTTGAACAACCGAAAAGGCCCCTTCCTCCTCTGCTTCGTGTTTTTGCTGATGCTGTCAGGCGGACAAGCCTTTGCCAGCGACGAGCAGGTCTGGGCGGCATTGAGTCAGGGGGGCAAGGTTGT
This sequence comes from Cupriavidus sp. MPR-AND1C, assembly GCF_058809705.1. NCBI lineage: Bacteria > Pseudomonadati > Pseudomonadota > Betaproteobacteria > Burkholderiales > Burkholderiaceae > Cupriavidus > Cupriavidus sp. MPR-AND1C. The sequence goes on from NZ_JBXASU010000115.1 coordinate 17,656, forward strand.
ACTGATGCGTCACACTCATGTCGACGTGCGAGAAGGAATAGGGCATCTCGCACCCGGAAACTGTGTGGAGGAAGTAAACCTTTCGCCTAGCGGCATAGAGCAGGCCAAGCGTATCGGCGAAGCCTTCCGCGCCCACGAGGTTGAGGTCGGGGAGGTCTTGACGAGTCCCTATTGCCGTTGCATCGACACCGGCACCCTTGCGTTCGGTCGCGCGACACCGGTTCAATATCTCAGACCACCCGGTACCGTATCGGAGCACCAGGCCGAGTTAAATCGGCAAAGCGTTGTCCAGGTAATTTTGAAATACCATGGCCCCTCAAACTTGATCATCATTACCCATGATCTCAACATCGCTAACTTGGTGCTTGAAGGCACGGTGCCGATGGGTGAGTTTTTCGTGGTTCAACCGAAAGGGACAGATTTCGACATAATCGGAAAGATTCGATTGAACAGCGAGTAACTCATCGTGCAACGGCGCCGGAGTGTGGGTCAGACGGCCTAGTACAGCACTTGGCGGTACATCAACTGATAGTCCATCCGTGTCATAGCTGGTTGTCGCTTGTCCAGCCTTTGCGCGGGTAAGGCTATCGGGGTCATCACCGACCGAACCATAAGCAAAGAAGGATGCCTGCACGACATCCTTCTGCTTTCCGGGGCACAAGAAAACCGCAGCCGATTACGGTTCCCACCAGTGACGCAGGATTTCATTGCCCGGACCCCGCATGGCTTTCAAGCCGTTCATGTTCGGAAGTATGGCACATGGCTACGGGACATCTGAATCTCAATACGGGACAGTGGTCGGGCTTTGAACACCCGCATTCTCGTCCACGGTATATTCGGAAACACTCGGGCTGCCGCTTCCGCCATTCCACCAGTTGGTGATGTCGAAAGTTGTTGTCGAATCGGCGAGTCTCTGGACCTGTACGCCATACATGGTCAATGGCGTGCCCGCCACACAGGTAGCTGGTGAAGTCAGTGGCCTCAGGAAATGGACGGCGCTGGTTGTGGTCGTTGAGATGTTGGTCACTCGCCGTGCGACGTAATGCCCCAGACTTTTTTGAACTTCAAGCGCCGTTTCAACGTCAATGCCAATCCCTCTGGCACTCCACGGCGCTGTCAGAATCCCACCTGCGCACCCCGAATTGCTGGATCCTTTGATCGTTCGCGAGACGAACGTCACCAGTCGGCCCATGCGGTCCCGCGAGTCGAAGTGAGGGTCAACAAGCGTGTCACCCAAGACGGGAATATTCAAGAAGCTGGCGCCCGAAAACGGGGTTGGGTCAAACGTCATGTACTGATTGTAGGGGTCGCTCAATGCCTGTGCTGACGTGACAGTCCCTTTCATGGCAGAGAAGACGAACTGCCCCAAGACATTGACCCCGGCACTGGTCCCTCCAACCGGAACGTTGTTCTTCACGAGGGCGGCAATCGTGTTGTTAAGCGCCGTGCCTTTCCAGAGATTGATGTAGGTACTCTGGTCGCCACCGGCAATCCACAAGGCGTTTGCGGTGCTGACCACCTTATTCACAAATGGGTCATTGGCACCTTCCGGGCTGGTTATGATGAGCGTTTCCGCCGCTGTCAGCCCGAGGTACGCGCCACCAACAAAGCCATCGACAGCGGGAATATCAGTTGAGTTGTGTTTGTCGCTGTAGAAAAAATACGGGTCATAGGCGTCAGTGCCGCTGGTGCGGATCACGACGAAGCGGCCGCCTGTGGCTTTTGTAATGCCCGCTTGCTGAATCATCCACCGAAACGCTTCGTCGACATCGGGGCCGCCGCCCATGAGAACCACAGGCTGCACCGGGTTCGGCTGAGGTGTGGGAAGTGTTCGTGGCGTGGGATTTGGGGCCTCGAAGTATTGTGTCCCGGTAACAAAATAGCTGTAGTTCGGGTTGGCATTGTTACCAGCGAAAGCAGGGGGCGTTAGTGTCGCGAATGCCAGCACAAGACCAAGAGAGAGGGTCTTGCAACGAATTTCCAGTTCGTCAAGGAATCTCACGCATGGCCCCTTGTTGTTGGCTACTCAGTGGTCAGAAGGTCTTGGGGGAAGATGGCCTGGGAACTCGGCAGGGATCGTGAGGGTGGAACTCATTCCACCCGCTTCCACGTGACCTCGCCTATCCCGCCGATTGAAGTCTGAACACCCCACTTGAACTCGTCAGCCATATGGGAGAGGATCGTGCGCTTCTGGTCAGTGCCCGTCCAGTTCGGGTATGTACTGCCCTCGACTTTGAGGTAGAGAACCTTATCGCTAACCGTGTAGGTGCCAAAAATGGCGATGCCACCTAGCACGGCGGCCTTGTTCTCTTCGACAGTGCCTTGGGCGCGGTTCTTGGACACAAACTTCGGCGTATCAGGGTTGATGTTGATGATGGCGAAGCGACCGTTGCTCTCAAAGATTGCGATACCTGTCCCGCGTGGACCAAATATGTCGGTGCGGCTTCCATCGGAGCGAATGTTGATGTTGGAGATGTTGGTCCAGGTTCCGACCAGATCATTGGCAGTTTGGGCTGCCAAATTTCCATTCACAGAAGCAAGCAAGCCGGTGGACAGCGCGCGGCGGCGGATATGACCCAAGTCTTGGACTCAAGATCGATTTCATTTGATGTCTCCATGCCACCTGGACTACGCATCGCAATGCTGATTCTACATAGAATAGAAACATCTTCTGTTCGGTGCCGAACTGTGCTGAGTCCCTCGCCCGTAGTGTCAGGATCACTGGGCCTGTCAGTTCTTTTGTGTGGAGGGCAGGTAATGGCTCATCGGCAATTGGACCGGTGAGCCGACATTATCTCAG
>NZ_JBXASU010000116.1:0-19927 GCF_058809705.1 Cupriavidus sp. MPR-AND1C
CCCCGCTCCACCGCCAACGCCGGACATGCCACCGCCGCCGCCGCCGCCGCCGCCAACAGCGCCGCCAGCATAGGGGGCGTGCACACCACCGCCACCGCCGCCACCGGAAGCCGCGTTGGCCGTGACGGTGACATCCGTCAGCGTCAGCGTCCCGGCGTTGTAGATACCGCCGCCCTGCGCGGCGGTTGCAGTCACCCCGCCGGCCCCGCCGTTGCCCGAAACCAGGCCATGCTCGATGACCAGCCCCTCCAGCCCGACGGTCGAGCCCGAGGTGATTTCCAGCACGCGGCCGTTGTATTGCCCATCGAGCGTGACGTCGGCGACGCCGTCGTGGTTGATGTCGCCATCAATGGTGAGGTTCTTGCTGATCACCAGCAGCGAATTGCCCGACGTGAGGGTCGACAGGTTGATCGTCATGCCGGTGCTGAAGGTGATGGTGTCACCTGCCTGCGCCGAATTGATCGCGTTGCGCAACGTACCGGTACCGCTATCTCCGGTGCTCGTCACGGTGATCAGCGCCAGGTCGTGCGCATAGGCGGATTCCGCGCTGGCCGAGAGCACCGAGGTGGCTTCGATCTGGCCGGTGGTGATTTCCAGGTTCCAGTCGCTGCCCGCGCCGGTGCGGTTGTCCGAGGCAGCAATATCGCGGCCCGTCAGCGCCGCCAGCGAGTCGACGAACGACAGGCCGGCCGCGCCTTGCGCGGTGCTGCAGGCATAGATCAGGATGTCGCCACCGCTCTGGATGCCGCTGCCGATCCTGGCCAGGCTGCTGGCGTAATTGCCAACGTTGTCGCCGGACAGATAGGTATTGCCAAGCCACAGGTCGCCGGCCTCGCCGTGCGCAATGATCTGGACGGACTTGGCGCCGGGGTGGGCCGACAGGTAATCGGCCATCTGGGCCAGGCCGTCCGCGTTGCGGTTCAGGTAGACGATATCCGTGCCGGGCGCGACACCGGCCAGCAGGCTCGCGCTGTCTTCCACCCGGCTATCCACGAACAGCACGTTGTGGCCGGATGGCGCCGGGGCCGGCGATACCGGCGCGGCGGCTTCGGCCGGCGCGGGAGCATGGCCGGCGGCGTCCGCCGGCTGGGCAGTGGCTGGCGCTGCGGCCGGTGCCACATGGCTATCCGTGAGGTGGCTATCCGCCGCGTGGCTGTCCGCCGGCGCGCCATGGCTATCGGCTGCCGGGTGCGGCGCCGCGGCTGCCGTCGCGACCGCGGCCCCGTCAAACATGATGCGGGGCTCCAGCGCCATGATCAGCGACGAGGAGAGCGGGCTGGACCGCTTTGCGGGCCGGGCCGGGATTGCAACCGCGCCCTCTACCTTCTGCTTCCGGGTCCACCACATATCGCTCTCCTCGCGCATCCGCGCCGGGCACGGCTCAGGAGGCGCGCGGCGGGCTGCAATTTTCTGGTCAGTATTCTGAAATCGGCCAGCGAGTGCCAGCCCTTGTTCGTCGAACTAAACGCGCCAATCGATTCAATCGCGCTAATCGAGCTTTGCGCGGATGACATTGGCCGCGCTTTTGCTGCCGTCCTCCCAGAACGACAACGCCGCGTACTTCTCGAACAGGTCCGGCGGCAGGATGCTGCGCCGTGCTTGCTTTGCCACCTTGGATTTCACCTGATGCAGGCCGGACACGCCCAGCGCCTGATCGAACTCCGGCGCGTCGTACTGCACGTTGTTGAAATCGTGCGCAAACCACGGCTCGCCGATAAAGTCATAAACCAGGCGCATTACCTTGTCGGGCGCCTGACTGAGCAGATCGTAGTCGACCAGCAGCAGGGAACCGGCGTTCTCGCCGTAGTAGGCTTCCTTGAGCGCGGCCCACGCAAAGCCAACCAGGCGATTGCGCTGCGCCAGGGTATCGACCCGGCTATAGACGGTGCTGCGTTCGGCGTCATCGGAAAACAGCTTGGTGTTTTCATACGGATTGGCGCGATACAAACGCTCAAGGCTGTCCATGACCCAGGCGACATTGCGCACGCAGGCAATCACCTTGGCATTGGGGAACAGATCCTGCAGCGCGGGCAGGCGTGCGCACCAGTTGCGATTGGTGTCGAACACCACGCCCTTGCCGGCCTTGTCCGCGTAATAGCTATCGAACAGGCCACGCAGCAGCCGGCGGCGCTGGTCCTGGGCGATCACCGGCCCGAATTCGCTGCCGGCGCTGCATTGCGCCAGCACGGCATTGAACAGCGTCCCCACCGGACTCGTCATCCCCGCGTGGAACCGGGGATTCTGCAGCAGTAGCGCGGACAGCAAGGTTGACCCTGAGCGGGGTAGACCTGAGATGAAGTGGAACTGGTTGGAAGACACCCGATTCACCGCTGTTTTTATCTTTTAAGCCGGTAGTCTATGCGATGGACATGGCGCTCGTACATATGACAGACGGGCAAGCTCGGGGCCGCCGCAAGGATTTTCAGCGGACTTGCATTGCAGGATATTGGCGTGCGGCAAGGCGCTTTCCCGCAAATCGCGCACCCGCGCGGGTTGGTGAATTGATACCCCTACAACGAGGGGATCGTATGCAATCTCCATAGCTGCGCTCAGGTATTCCCAGGCACCGGCCGAAGTGTTGACGGCAAACAACGCCCGGCAGCGCCGTGGCCGACAATTACCTGAAACGAGGTACTTCACCGCCTTCCGGGGAAGGCTGCCCGGATTTTCAGGAAGACGCAACCGGTTTGCGAACGTGCCGCCTCGCGCCGCTTGTTGACATGAGGATTCAAGATTCAGCAGGAGGGGAAAAGGCGTGCATTTCGGACGCCCGCCGTCGACGCGGACTGTGTCGACCGCAGCTCGAGGATGTCGGCCGCGCATTTCGTGTAGCGCTTCCCGAATGACGCCATGGCTGCGCGTCGCTTGCAGACCTTGATTCGGGAATCCGTTCTGGTAGAGATTTCCGGTCAAGTCAACCGTGGGCAATCCCTCCGCGCGGACTTGCGAGATTTTAGCTCTGGCTGCATCCGACTGTGCGCGCGCAGCGGCGATCGCGGGGTGATTCGCCGTGGCCTCATCTAGCCATCCTGCGAGGTAGCCAATGGCGCCGGGAGTCCCCACTTCCGGCATCTCGGCGGGCAGCAACGCGGTTCCTGGCATCAGGCCAACAGCATAGACGAGGGTGGATAGGGCCTTGCCGTAGTCGGCCGGCGCGCGTTGCTCCGAAAGGCGGGATTTCGCTTGTGCCGCGCGCGCCCGAAGCGAGATGCCCGGGATGCACCTCTTCGGAACGTGCCATCGCGACTAGCCAGATTGTTTCAAGGCCGCCGTTGGCCTGTGTGTCGACCACGCGACATCTCGAATGCGACCGACACAAGATGTCGTCGCAGTCTGCGAGGCTGCTGCATTCCAATGCGTGGTGGAGCCGCACGGTTCTTGCGCAACGATCAAGCGCGGCGTGCGATCCACGCTGCTCTATAATCCACATCTGCTTTCCTGAACCCGTGTTTCGGGGCAGCGGGCGTCCTTGATGCATCCATCGGGTTCCATGCATAGCGCTGCCGCCATGAGATGCCGACCAGGGACCGGCGCACCGAGGACGAAGGAGCGGCATTAGCGTAGCAGTTGGCAGACTTTTTCTCTTCCGCCGTCCTGCATCCGTGCAACCATTTGAGTATTGAAGAATGCGGAAGTCAGAGTCATCGGTCGCCGCCGCGGCACCATCCCCCACCCCGCTCACCGAATACCCCGGAGAGGACCCCCGCGCCGCGCGGGCAGGCATCCAGGTCATTGCGCGGGCGGCGGAAATACTGCGCACGTTGAGCAGCCACCCGGGCGGCCTGAGTCTCGGCGCCATTGCAAAAGAGGTGGATTTGCCGCGCTCGACCGTGCAGCGGATTGTCGATGCCCTGGGCGCGGAGGGTCTGACAATGTCCGCTTCGGGCGGCAGTGGCGTGCGGCTTGGTCCGGCTATCCTCTCGCTGGCCAATGCGACGAAATTCGAGATCGCGGACCTGGTCCGCGACGCGCTTGTCGACTTGTCGAAAGCGACGGGAGAAACGGTGGACTTGTCGATACTGGATCAGAACAAGGCGGTGTTTATCGATCAGGTACAGGGCACGCATGTGCTGCGGGCCGTTTCCGCTGTCGGAGCCGCTTTCCCGTTGCATTGCTCGGCAAATGGCAAGGCCCTGCTCGCCATGTTGGACGACGCGGCCCTGGCCAAGATGAAAGGCAAGCTGAAGTTCGAGCAACTGACACCGCATACCCTTCGCAGCTGGGACGATCTCGCAAAGGATATTGAGTCAACGCGGGCCACCCATGTCGCCGTGGACCGCGAGGAGAACTCATTGGGGATCTGCGCCGTTGCAATCGGCTTGCTCGGGCCAATGGACCAGCGCATCGCCATCTCGGTGCCGACCCCGACCCACCGTTTCGTGCAAAACGAAGCGCTTCTCACTGAGAAGCTTGTGGAATGCAGGGCGCGGCTCCTGGCAGGACCGCTGCGCAGGGCCTGACCCAGGCTCCGGCCCTCTTCCCGAGGGCTACGCCTTACGCCTTAACAGGCTTACGCCTGGGCATCGCCGCGTTCCTTTAGCGCGGCGGCAAGATACGCCAGGAGCTGCTCCCTGACGTCCTGCGCACTCGAATGCGTCCATTCGTAGAATCCCTTTCCGGACTTCATGCCGAGGTTGCCGTCGCGCACGCTGTTGGTCACGATACGGTTCGGCCACGAGGTGCTATCCAACGTCGGCAGGATAACGGCGTGAATGTCCTGCGTCAGGTCCAGCCCGACCAGGTCAGCATTCTCCAGCGGCCCCAACACCGGTAGCCGCAGGCCAAACGAGTTCTTGACGACCAGATCGACCGTGCGCGCATCGCAGATGCCTTGCGACACAAGGGCAATTGCCTCGCGCCAGAGCGCATGCTGCAAGCGATTGCCGACGAAGCCGGGAACATCCTTCTTGACGTGTACCGCCACCTTGCCGACCGATTCCAGCAGCGAGATCGTGCGTTCGACGACCTGCTGGTTCGTTGCCGTCGCCTGCACGACTTCCACCAACGGGATAAGGAAGGGCGGATTCCACCAGTGCGTTCCGACGAGGCGATCCTTTTTGCTGACAGCTTCGCCGATATGGCCGATGGGTATGACGGAGGTGTTGGACGCGATGATGCACTCGCCAGATACGACCGCCTCGATCTGGCGCATGACGTGATGCTTGATCTCGAGCTTTTCGGGCACGGCTTCGAACACGATCTGGCAGCCGGATAAGGCTTCGCTGATGTCGTCGCTCAGCTTGAGCTTTGCGAAAGACACAGCGGGACGTCCCAGCGCTTTCAGATTGGAGGCGATGCGCTCCTGCACGGTTTCGATCAAGCCTGGCGCGGCGTCGTAGACGCACACATCGAACCGGCCGTCCTCCAGGAATACCTGCGCGATGCCGTGGCCCATCAGCCCGGCGCCGACGACGCCGATACACATTGGATTCAATATCCTCTCCCTCTAAATTTAACCGTTATTCGATACACATGTATCGTATAACGGTTAACTATAAGCAGCAAACCGGCATCGGTCAACCAAGGGTAAACGCTGTCGAACAGCTGGATTCCCAGTCCTGGCGCGGGCCGCGAGGCAATTGCATGTCTCCCGTTGAACGCGTCACAGGGAAAGCCGCTGCCTGCACGCTTGACAACGCGGATGGCGATCCATAAAGTAACCGCAAAGCGATACACCATAACCGCAATACGGTACGTACATAAAAAAGGAGACAGCCATGGCAGCTGAGAAGGTCATCATTTCATGCGCGGTGACGGGGGCGATCCACACGCCCACGATGTCGCCCTATCTGCCAATCACGCCCCAGGACATCGCGCAGCAGGCGGTCGACGCCGCGCGGGCGGGAGCGTCGATCCTGCATCTGCATGCGCGCGATCCGGTGGACGGCCGCCCGAGTGCCGATCCCGACGTCTTTATGCAGTTCCTTCCGGAGATCAAGCGGCAGACCGATGCCGTGATCAACATCACGAGCGGCGGCAGCACGAAGATGACGCTGGAGGAGCGGCTCGCGCCCCCATTGCGCGCGCGGCCCGAGATGGCCTCGCTCAACATGGGCTCGATGAACTTCTCGATCCACCCGGCCGCTTCGAAGATTGCCCGGTGGGAGCACGATTGGGAGAAGCCATACGTGGAGGGCACGGAAGATACGATCTTTCGCAATACCTTCAAGGACATCCGGCGCATCCTCATGGAGCTTGGCGAAGGATGCGGGACCCGGTTCGAGTTCGAATGCTATGACGTGGGGCACCTCTACAACCTGGCCCACTTCGTCGATGCCGGCCTGGTGAAGCCGCCGTTTTTCGTGCAGACGATCTTCGGGATCCTGGGCGGTATCGGGCCTGCGGCCGAGAACGTGACGTTCATGCGCGAGACGGCTAACCGGCTGTTCGGCCGCGACTATTACTGGTCCGTGCTGGGTGCCGGGCGCCACCAGATGCCGTTGCTGACCTACGCATCGATCATGGGGGCGAACGTGCGGGTCGGTCTCGAAGACAGCCTGTACCTCGGGCGCGGCAAGCTGGCGCAGTCCAATGCCGACCAGGTCAGGAAGATCCGCCACATCCTGGAAGAACTCGGTTTCGAGATCGCATCGCCCGCCGAAGCGCGATCCATGCTGCAGCTCAAAGGGCGCGACAACGTCGCGTTCTGAACCCATTGAAATTACGCCATCCTTTCTACCACGGAGACATCATGTCGATATCCGCATACCCCGCCACGCCCCCTTCCAATACCGACGGCGTCGAATTCGTCGAACTGAGCCACCCCTGGGGTCACGGCGTGCCTAACTGGCCGTACTTCGAAGACGTGAAGATCGAGCGGATCCACTACATGGCGAAGTCCGGGGTGCTGACGCAACGCATTACCACCGTCATGCACAGCGGTACGCATATCGATGCGCCTGCCCACGTGATCGAAGGCACGCCGTTCCTGGACGAGATCCCGCTGGACCGTTTCTTCGGCACAGGCGTGGTGGTCAGCATCCCCAAGAAAAAGTGGGAGGTGATCACGGCCAAGGACCTGGAGAACGCCTATCCGAAGATCCAGCGGGGTGACATCGTCATGATCAACACCGGCTGGCACCATCACTACGGCGACAACAGCCAGTACTACGCCTACTCGCCCGGCCTGTACAAGGAAGCGGGCGAATGGCTGGCCGAAAAGGGCGTGAAGATGGTCGGCGTCGACCAGCAGGCCCTTGATCATCCGCTGGGCACCGCGATCGGCCGCCACGGGGTCGGCCCGCTCTTGCCGCGGGTATGCGAGGAGTATGAGCGTGAAACGGGCCGCTCCGTCGAGCAGGACTTTCCGCACTGGGAGCCGGCGCATCGGGCGCTGCTCGAAGCGGGCATCCCGGGTATCGAGAATGTCGGGGGCGATCTCGACAAGGTGACCGGAAAGCGGGTGACGATAGCGGCGTTCCCCTGGCGCTGGGTAAAGGGGGACGGATGCATCGTACGTGTGGTGGCGATGCAGGACAAGAGCCAGTCCTTCCGTATCGAAAGCGGCCTGTAACGGAAGCGGCCATGGAAGTCAAACGGCTGCATGCCGCGGCCCGCTATGACGCGGCCAGGCATTTCGACATGCGGTCCCTGCGGTTGCAGGGGCTGGACGCCACGCACGTGGAGCATTTTTGGGTCGGCCTGTCGCACTTCTTGCCAGACGGCGGTGCGCAATGGGACGCAGGGCCGACAGAGAAGGTCTACGTGGTGCTGAGCGGTGAGATCACGCTCACCACCGCTGGCGGGGACGTCGTGCTCAAGGCGTTGGACTCGTGCGTGATTCCGGCCGGCGAAGGGCGAAGCATCAGGAACGATTCCAGGTTGCCGGCCTCGATGCTCGTGATCCTGGCTTCGGCCTTGCCCGGCAGCCAATCTACAGGAGAAGGAAACAATGGCTAGTACCAGTGCCGCCTTTGGTTTGTCAGGCAAGGTAGGCGTGATCACCGGTGCCACCGGCGCGTTCGGGCGGGCTGCGGCACGCAGCCTGGCCGATGCCGGCGCGAGACTCGTGATCGCGGGGGCGAATGCGCAGGCGCTGCGCGAACTCGAAATGCAATTGAATGCCGACGGCATCCGGGTCAAGGCCAAGGCATGCAGGCCCGACACCGAGGCCAATGCCCGCAACCTGATCGACGAAGCGGTTGCGCAGTTCGGCGCCATCGATTTCGTCGTCGTCGGCTCGGGCACCAACAATCCCGCGCCGATCCAGGATATGACCACGGAGCAGTGGGAACACGTGATGGCAGCCAACGTGCGCGGATCGTGGCTGGTCTGCAAGGCCTTCGCCACCCACTGTATCGAGACGGCGCAGCGCGGCAGGGTTGTCCTGCTGTCGTCCACGCGCGGCAAGCTCGGGCTTGCCGCCGGTTACTCGGCTTACTGCCCCTCAAAGGCGGCGATCGATGGCTTGACGCGGACACTGGCATGCGAGCTGGGCCGCTACGGCATCAACGTCAACGCCATCGCGCCGACGGTGTTCCGATCCGAACTCACGGCATGGATGTTCGCCGATGACGATCGCGGCCGTGCAGCGCGCGAAGGGATGCTCGCGCGTATTCCGCTCGGGCGCCTGGGGGAACCCGAGGATCTCGTCGGTGCGTTGCAGTTCCTGCTTTCCAGGGCGTCGGAGTTTTGCACCGGCCAGACGCTATACATCGACGGAGGCTACACGGCCGGATAGTGATTCGCCCTGCCCGCAGCGGCAGGTACGAAAGGCAAGCGGTTCCAAAGAAGAACCGCGCCGACATGTGCATGACATGAGCATGACAGGAGACAAGACATGAAGAAGGAAACGGAAGGTGGCACTGTCCACCGGATGCGCTTCGCCGGGCGCCGCGCCACCTTGCGCGGCCTGGTGGCGCTGGGCGCGGCCACGGTTGGCGCGCAATCGATCCGGCCCGCTTCGGCGGCCGCGCGGCCGCTGAAGATTGGCTACGTGAGCCCGCGAACCGGGCCGCTCGCCCCGTTCGCGGAGACCGATGGATTCATCCTGCAGCGCGTGCGCGCAGCAATTGCGAACGGCATCTCTGTCGCGGGCAATGTGCATCCTGTGCTGATCATTGAAAAGGATAGCCAGTCGAATCCGAATCGCGCCGCCGAAGTCACGGCAAGCCTGATCAAGGACGACAAGGTGGATCTGATTGTGTCCGCGTGCACTGCGGACACCGTCAACCCCGTATCCGATCAATGCGAGCTGAGCCGGATCCCCTGCATCACCACGAACTGCCCGTGGCAACCTTACTACTTCGGGCGAGGCGGCTCGCCGGCGAAGGGCTTCGAGTACACCTATCACTTTTGCTGGGGACTGGAAGACCTGATCGCGGTGTATACGGCCATCTGGGACAGCACCGGAGCTGCCACCAATCGCACCGTCGGCGCGCTCTGGCCGAACGATGCGGAAGGCAACGCGTTCAGTGACAAGGCATTCGGCTTTCCGCCGGCGCTTGCCGCGAACGGCTACAAGCTTGTCGACCTTGGCCGGTTCCAGCCAGGCGCCAATGATTTCTCGGCGCAGATCCGCGCGTTCAAGGCGGCAAAGGTGGAGATCGTGACGGGCGTCCTGCCGCCCGCGGCATTCGCCACATTCTGGAGCCAGGCGGCACAGCAGGGTTTCAAGCCGAAGATCGTGACCTTTGCCAAGGCACTGCTCTTCCCTTCCGCGGTTGCAGGACTCGGGCCGCGCGGTGTGGGCTTGTCCACGGAGGTCGCGTGGTCGCCGGCCTATCCCTATCGCTCCAGACTGACTGGCGAGACCAGTGCACAGTTTGCCGATGCTTATGAAGCAGCGACCGGCCGGCAATGGGTGCAACCCCTTGGCGCAACGCTGTCCCTGTTCGAGGTCGCGCTCGATGTGCTCAGGCGGACCACCGTGCTAACGCCACAGGGCATTGTCGCCTCGATCCGTGCCACGGACTACGCGTCAGCCGTCGGTCCCGTCAAGTGGACCGGAAGCCCGGTCAAGAACGTCACCAAGACGCCGCTGGTCGGTGCGCAGTGGACCGCGGGCAACAGGCATCCACTGGATCTGCAGATCGTGAGCGCAACGCTCGCGAAGGATATCGGCGTGCAGAAGCGCCTGGCAATTCTCACCTGAGGGGTCGTATGGATCATTGTGTCCTTTCCGCCGAAATGCTGGTGAAGCGATTCGGCGCGGTGACGGTTGCCGACAATTTGTCCGTCACGCTCGATCACGCCGAAGCGCTGGGCGTCATTGGCCCGAACGGTGCGGGAAAAAGCAGCTTCTTCAACTTGCTGAGCGGCAACATCCGCGCGGACAGCGGCCGTATCCTGCTGGAAGGGCGGGACGTCACCCATGCCTCTCCGAACGAGCGGGCGATTGCCGGGATCGGGCGAACGTACCAGATCCCGCGGCCCTTTTCCCAGCTCACGGTATTTGAAAACCTGCTCGTGGGCGCGTTCTTTGGCGCCAGGCTGGACGCGCGCCGAGCTCAGCAGCACTGCTACGAAACGCTGGCACTGACCGGGTTGCTCCGCCATGCCGACAAACCGGCGGCTGCGCTGTCGCTGCTCGAACGCAAGCGGCTGGAACTGGCGCGAGCGCTGGCGACCCGCCCGAAGGTCCTGTTGCTCGACGAAATCGCGGGCGGCCTGACGGAGGGCGAGGCGGCGGAGCTGGTTGCGACCATTCAATGCATCCACGCCCAAGGCACCGCCATCATCTGGATCGAGCACGTCGTGCACGCGCTCCTCGCGGTTGTTTCCCGGCTGATGGTGCTGAGCTTCGGCAAGAAGCTCATGGAAGGCGAGCCGTCGGCTGTGATGAACAGCGCCGCCGTGCGGGATGTGTATCTGGGTATCGAGGTGGAATCCCATGCTTAGCATTCATGAACTCGATGCGTACTACGGTGACTTTCAGGCGCTCTTTGCCCTGAGCCTGACGATCCGGCAAGGCGAGTCGGTGGCGATCATCGGCGCGAATGGCGCCGGGAAATCGACCTTGCTCAAGGCAATCTCGGGAGCGCTCCCTGTCAGGCACGGCGCGATCCGCCTGCGCGAACACAGCCTCGGACGCGACAGTGCGGCGCAAGTGGTGCGCAAGGGCATTGCGCTCGTTCCCGAGGGGCGCCGCATGTTTCCGAGCCTGAGCGTGGAGGAAAACCTGCAGATCGGGGCATACGCCAGGCGGCCGGGTCCGTGGAATCTGGGACGCGTCTACACGATGTTTCCCCGACTCGCGGAGCGGCGCCGGCAGAACGTGACGTCCCTGAGCGGTGGCGAGCAGCAGATGGTCGCCATCGGGCGTGCGCTCATGTCAAACCCCTCCATGCTGATGTGCGATGAGCTGTCGCTGGGCCTGGCGCCCAAGATCATTCGAGAGATGTATGGCCACCTCGCAACCCTCAAGGAGGAAGGCACGACTCTGCTGATCGTCGAGCAGGATATTCATCAGGCGCTTCGCTTCTCGGACCGCTACTACTGCATGCAGAAGGGGCGGGTCACGCTGTCCGGCAAATCCGCATCGGCCAGCAAGGAAGAGATCGGACGCGCGTACTTCGGAGAAGAACAATGACGGACTGGATCGATGTGATCGTTCAGGGCATGCTTCTGGGCGGCCTCTACGCCTTGTATGCGAGCGGGCTGTCGCTCATTTTCGGTGTCATGCGATTGGTCAACGTCGCGCACGGCGACCTGATCGTGCTGGCGGCATTCCTTGCCTTTGCGATTCGCATCCCGGGGGCGGAGACTTCATTTGCCTCGCTGCTGCTAACCGTCCCGGTCATGTTTGCGATCGGCTATGTCTTGCAGCGCGCGCTACTGAACGGCGCCATGGGCGCCAACGTGCTGCGTCCGATGCTGCTGACGTTCGGCCTGTCCATCGTCCTGCAAAACGGTCTCCTGGAAGTATTCTCGGCGGACTCCAGGAAGCTTCCTGGCGGCGCGATCGAGACAATGAGCCTGCCTCTGGGCAACGGCATCGCCGTCGGCATCCTCCCGGTGATCACGCTGCTGGCGGCCATTGCCGTTCTTGGCGCGCTCCAGTTCATGCTGCGGCGCACCGCAATCGGACGCGCATTCAGGGCAACCTCCGATGACGCGGAGGCGGCTGGCTGGATGGGTATCAATCACCGCAACCTGTTCGCGCTGGCGACCGGCATGTCGATGGCCGTCGTCGGCATCGCCGCTGTCTTCATGGGGACGCGGGCGAGTTTCGATCCTGCCAGCGGACCGGACCGGTTGATCTTTGCGTTTGAAGCGGTGGTCATCGGTGGGCTGGGTTCGCTGTGGGGCACCCTTGCCGGCGGCATCGCGCTCGGCGTCGCACAGAGCGTCGGCGCATCGCTTGACCCCGACTGGCAACTCCTTGCCGGCCATCTGCTGTTTCTCCTGGTGCTGCTGATCGCGCCCAACGGCATCTTTCCCCAACGAGGCAACCAATGAGCGCACACCTGACATCTCCCTTGGCGCTGCCTGCCAGCGCGCCGAGGTTTTCGCGCACCGACGGCGCCTTTGCGGCCACGGCCGTTGCGCTGGCCGCACTGGCTTTCGTGCTCGATGCGGGACAGCAGTCCATGCTCGTCGAGTTCTTCTATTTCGTCGCGCTCGCACAGCTGTGGAATATCCTGGCTGGCTATGGCGGATTCATGTCGCTCGGACAGCAGGCCTACCTTGGCAGCGGAGGCTATGTCCTCTTTGCCCTGGCGATCTTCTTCAAGATGCCGCCGCTGGCGTCGATTGTCCTGGCCGGGCTATGCGCTGCCGGCATGGCGTGCATCGTCGCATTTGCGGTCTTTCGCCTGGCCGGCCCCTACCTGGCGATCGGGACCTGGGTCATCGCCGAGGTGTTCCGGTTGGCATTTTCACAAGCGAGCGCGCTTGGAGCCGGGTCGGGAATCAGCATTCCCCTGGATGCGGTGCGCTCCCTTGACCTGGGCTGGATGAGTCGCGACATGTTGCTCTATCTCATCGCCCTGCTGCTTGCCGTCGCGGTGAACTATGGCGCGTACCGCATGCTCAGGTCGAAGTATGGTCTCGCGCTCTGCGCGATACGAGACAACGAGAGTGCGGCGTCCACCATGGGGATTCATCAACGGCACCTCAAGTTCGCTGTCTATATCGTGGTCAGCGCTGCCTACGGCATGCTGGGGGCGTTTATCTTCCTGACCAAGCTGCGTATTTCGCCCGCTTCCGCGTTCGACATCAACTGGACCGGCTACATCATCTTCATTGTGGTGATTGGCGGAATCGGCACGCTTGAGGGCCCGATCATCGGCTGCATCATCTATTTCGTGATGCGGCAGTACCTTGCCGACACCGGCAGCACCTACCTGATTCTTCTGGGATTGATCGGCATCGTCGTGATGCGCTTCTATCCCAGGGGAATCTGGGGGGAACTCGCCGCGCGCCATGGCATGGCATTTCTGCCCACGCGCTGGCACGCCCCGGCCAGGTACCCGGGTGCCCCGCCCGCCCGGGAGGGTGAAGGGCGGGGGGCGGAAGTAGCCGGCAACCGGTGATGACCGATACGTGACGGCGTCACGTTGCATGGGGCGCGCCGTAGTTCTCGCCCGCAGCGCAGCATACAAGAAAATAACGAGGAGACGACGATGAAAACAACAAAGACGGTGAAGGCAAGATGGCTGCTGGCGCTGCCGTGTCTTGGATTCGGTGCCGGCGCTTGCGCCCAGAGCAGCGTATCCCTGTTCGGCATGCTCGATGCCGGCGTGACGTATGTGAGCAATCAATCCGGAAAACGAGGCGTATTGCTCGATACCGGGGTCTATGTGCCAAGCATTTTCGGCATGCGCGGGAACGAGGACATTGGCGCAGGCAACAAGGTATTCTTTGAACTGGCCAGCCAGTTCAGCAATGACAATGGCGCAACGATTCCGTCGAACGGTTCGCTCTTCGCCAGGCAGGCACTGGTCGGTCTTGGCAATGTATCCTGGGGGAAAATTTCCCTGGGAAACCAGTATGACTTCATGACGGAATCCCTGTTGTTCGGCGGTCTTGACGGTGGCCTGCTATATGGCGGCTTCTACAATTTCCGCAATGGCCCGTTCACTGGCCTCGGCATTCCGAATAACCCAACGGGAGCGACCGACTTCGATCGCGTCGGCGCCTCCACGCGCGTGGCAAATTCCGTCAAGTATGTGACACCGTCAATTGGCGGCTTCACGCTTGGCGCCCTGTATGGTTTCGGCGAGGTCGCGGGCTCGATAACCTCCGGGCGGACCGCCAGCGCCGGGGTGAACTATGAGCGCGGCCCGCTCGCGCTTGGCGCTGCCGTCACGGACGCGCGCTACAGCGCGATCAACAATGGCCGGGACGGCATACGCAACGTCGGCGTGGGCGCGCACTATGGATTCCCTTCGGTGCTGGCCCACATTCTTTACACGAACACGCGCAACACACTCTCCGGTGCCATGGTCAACGTCGTGCAGGCGGGCGCAAACTGGACCCTGTCCGGCGCCCTGACACTTGGGGCCAACTACCAGTGGATGAAGGGAAACGCACAGCTCAGCCACAACAAGGCGCAACAGATCACATCGACCTTGATGTATGCGCTGTCCAAGCGCACCTCGGTCTACCTGGAAGGCGTCTACCAGCATGCTGCCGGCGACCACGGCGCGCAGGCATGGATCAACGGACTCTTCGGGCCAGACGCGGCGTCGTCCGGATCCAGTCAGACCATCGGGCGTATCGGGATGGCCACGCGGTTTTAAGGTGACAGTCAGTTGGTGTTCTTTTTTTGAAGGAGATTCAAATGGATTTGTCTGAAGCGCACGCCTTGCTCGATCCGGCTCCGCTTGCTCTGGAGACCGGCTATGAACGTCTCGCAAGCGGCGTCTTGCACGTGGCCTGCCGCACGGAACTACACGGCTGTACGGGGGAAATGTTTGAATGGTGGTTCCGCTTTCGCCCAAATACGCAGCAGTACATCTGGTGGCATCCGGCCGACCATGTCTCCAGCGCGTGGGCAGAGGCTCAGGATGGGACACATATCGGGTCCATTCATCTGGTCGAGGAGCATTTCTCCGGATCGCCCGCGGAAAAGCTCGCCATTCAGTTTCGTCATCCCCATGAGTATTTCGATGCTGCGGCGTACGACGAAGCCAGGGACCGCGGCGCCATCAGCGCGGCGGTTTGCGGCCGGGTCGGCATGGGCGATGCGCCTGCCCGCACCGGCAGTGGCGAAATACTTGGCGGCCGGCTGTTGCACATGGGGCGCGATACGCCATCGGGAATGGCGCTGAGAAGTCATTTCTACCTTGGCGAGGATATGCCCGCGCAAGGGCATGGCGCCGAGGAGATCAAGGCTGCATTTCCCGATGCGTTCGGACAGGCACTACTCATGCACTGCTACAACGAATTCACCTTCCTTTCCCGCTTTCTGCCCTCGCTCTATATTGCAGAGCATCGGGATAGCGTCAAGGTTCGGCTTCCGTGGTGAGGGACAGGGAAACTGTTCCGGCCCAATCATTTCCTTCGTTTTTTTGGGTCATGAACTAAACCGGTCATCGATTGGTGCGCAGCGTGGGCGAAGTCCAAGGCTGCGCATCGGTCGGCAGCCAAGGTCGTGACGGATCGAGGGTTGGCCGGCAGTTACACGAAAATATTATTATTTAGCCCTTGATATTGCACCGGTCATATACTCATTCAGATCACGAAAATCCTTTACCGTCCACGTGAACGCAGGTAGTTTTACGCCATTTTCCCGCAACGTTCTCGGAATCAGATCCCCGTTTGGACGGAGTATGACGGACGATACAATGACACCCGGATAATCGATCAAGCGTCTCTTGAAGGCAGACGTTGTAAGATCAGGCGTTGGAGGGGTGCTTTTATTAGCCAATGGTCCGGTGCCTTTAATATCAGCTCCGTGACACATGGCACATCTCTGCGAAAAAATACTCTTCCCATTGATACTATCCGCAAAGGACATAGACGGCGTTAAAAGCATGATTATCAATGCAGCGATGACGTTCTCTTTAGCTTTCATGCGCACCGCGCTCCCAATGTAATCAGCTTGAATCAGCGTCTGGCGCTGTGAGAATTGCCACGATAGCCTCAAAATCTTCGCCCACGATCTTACTGGCTGGTTGCCGGTTGAAGCGAGCGCGAGAACAACGTCCGAGAAAAAAAGTCCCGGGCGATTTTGGGGGGGGGAAAGGAGGACGACGGGTCAGTCGTCCCAGATCGGCGGCGTGTGTATATCGTTGATTCGTGAGGCGGAACGCTCAGGCGCCCGACCGGCCCAGGCTTGCGACGAGTCGGGTCAGAAAACCAAGGTGCAGGCCAACGTGCGTGGGCCCGCTATGGGCCCGCTACGAGCCCTCTATCAAACCACGCCCTGCGCCAGCATCGCGTCCGCGACTTTCACAAACCCGGCCACGTTCGCGCCCTCCACGTAGTTGATGAACCCGTCGGCTTTCTGGCCGTAGTGGATGCAGTTGCCGTGGATGTCCTTCATGATCGCGTGCAGCTTCTCGTCGACCTCGGCATGGTGCCAGGACATGCGCATGGCGTTCTGCGACATTTCCAGCCCCGAGGTGGCGACACCGCCGGCATTGCTGGCCTTGCCCGGCGCGTAGAGGATGCGCGCGGCCAGGAAGCGGTCCACGGCGTCCAGCGTGGCGGGCATGTTGGCGCCTTCGGCCACGCAGAACACGCCGTTGGCCAGCAGGCGTTCGGCGTCATTGCCATCCAGCTCGTTTTGCGTGGCGCAGGGCAGCGCCACGTCCGCCGGCACGTGCCAGGGCGTGCGGCCGGCTTCGAAGTGCAGGTCCTGCTCGGCGGCGAATTCCGCCAGGCGGCCGCGCGCCTCGTTCTTGAAAGCCATCAAGGCCGACAATTGTTCGCTGTTCATGCCCTTGGGGTAATGTAGCACGCCACCGGAGTCGGAGACCGTGAGCACCTTGGCGCCCAGTTCGATCGCTTTCTCGGCGGCATACTGGGCCACGTTGCCCGAGCCGGACAGCAGCACGCGCAGGCCGCTGAAATCGCGCCCGCGGCGGTGCAGCATCTCCTGCGCGAAATACACCGTGCCGTAGCCGGTGGCTTCGGGCCGCATCAGGCTGCCCCCGAAGGCCATGCCCTTGCCGGTGAAGACGCTGGCGGAACTGTTGGACAGCTTTTTCATCATGCCGGCCATGAAGCCGACTTCCCGCGCGCCCACGCCGATATCGCCAGCGGGCACGTCGGTGTCCGGGCCAAGGTGGCGGTAGAGCTCGGTCATCAGCGCCTGGCAAAAGCGCATCACCTCGCCATCGGACTTGCCCTTGGGATCGAAGTCCGAGCCGCCCTTGCCGCCGCCCATGGGCAGCGTGGTCAGCGCATTCTTCAGCGTCTGCTCGAAGCCCAGGAATTTCAATACGGAGAGATTGACCGTGGGATGCAGGCGCATGCCGCCCTTGTAGGGGCCGATGGCTGAGCTGTGCTGCACGCGGAAGCCCCGGTTGACCTGCACCTGGCCGCGGTCGTCGGTCCATGCCACGCGGAACTGGATCACGCGCTCGGGTTCCACCAGCCGCTCCAGCAAGGCCTGTTCGCCGTAGCGCGGATGCTGCTCGACGAAGGGCCAGAGCGTCATCATGACTTCCTTCACGGCCTGGAGGAATTCGGGCTGGTCGGGGTCGCGCCGGGCAACGCCGGCCAGGAATGTTTCAAGGGAGGCAGATGTCACAAGTGTCTCTTTGTTTCGATGTGCTGGTGCTTGGCAGAAGACGGCCGCCGCGGATACCTGTCCGGCAGGCGTGCCGAGGGATGCCACGGCGCTGCCCGGATGGTCCGGGGCGGCGCAACTGCGGCGAGCCCGGTGGGTATGTGGCAACGGCCGCCGGGCCATGTCAATACATTCACGATCGTGTTTGAATGTATCGCCAAGGGCGAAGCTTAGCATTTGATGTGGCCAGCAAGACAGGCACAACACCTTTGACCAGCAGACATATAAAGGCCGCCTGCTTGTATTTTTGTGCGATCAGTGGCCATTGCGCAGAGACTGGCGGCCTCGAAGGCGGGCCTGAGCACGCCGTACAATGCTCGGATCGCGCACAGACAGGGGGCAAAGAACGTGGAAGTCCCGATCGATCAAGTTGTCAGCCTGCTCCACGAAGCGGCCTACGGCACCCTGGCCACGCACGCTTGCGCCCTGCCCGGCTATCCCTACGCCACCGTGGTGCCGTTCGTGCCCGACGCGGCCAGCGCGCCCGTGATCTGCGTCAGCGCATTGGCCGAGCACACGCGCAACCTCCTTGCCGATGCGAGAGTGAGCCTGTCGGTGCTGCAGCCCGGCGCCGTTGACGTGCAGAACGCCCCGCGCCTGACGCTGGTGGGCGATGCCGCCCGCATCGAGCCGAATGCCGACGAGCTGGCGCGTTACCTGCGCTATGCGCCGGCTACCGAGCCATTGCTGGCGCTGGATTTCCAGTTCTTCCGCATTCACCCGAGCGCCATACGGTTTATCGGCGGCGTCGGCCGGATGGGCTGGATCGGGCAATCGGCGTGGGACGCCTTGCCGCAGGTGGCGCCAGGCGTCGAGGCCGGGATCGTGCAAGCGGCGTCGCTCGCCGCGCCGGGCGGCGTACGCGTGCTTGGCGTGGATGGCTATGGCATTGACTATGACATCGCGGGGCACCGCCGCCGCAGGTGCTTTTCCCATGCACCCATCGCGCCGAACGCGTTGGAGGCGACGGCCCTGGCCGTTGCGGCCAACCTCGGCTGAACCAGCCTCTGCTGCCCTCAGGCGATGCGCAGCACGTGGACTCCGCTGCGTAGGAAAAACTAAGGTGGAATCTAGCGGTCGATCGTGATCGACTTCCGGAACGCCGTCCGTCTCACCAAGCCCCGAAGGATTCCTGCCGCGTCGACAGCGTCAGGTGGATCCGGTGGCAAGGGACTGCGATTGCATAAATCGACGTGCGGAGCACATCTTCATGCGCCCTATGGATCACGTTTTCTGCCACGCCGCGATCGCATTCGCAGTGTGCCAAAATGGCGGCATTCGATACGCGCTCACGCGCGAAGGAGCCGAGATGCGGCAGAGCGCGATCAAGCCGGGTGGCGAGGTATTCCGCGCCTCGGCGGAATTCGAACAAGCCATTGCCACCCATGGCGAGACCGCTGCGCGCGAGCATCTCGACAAGGGCCGACCGGTCTACTACGCCGATCCCAGATACCCCGGGTTTATCGTCAAGAAAAACCCCGATGGAAGCGAGGAGCTTGCTCGCGTCGACCTCGACGGGACGATTACGGTCGTACGGGCTATCTGATCCGTGCCGCAGCTATGGGTGATTGCCGGCCCTAACGGCTCAGGGAAGACCACCGTGGCGGACCGCTGGTTCGCCAGCCGGATTCCAGTGGTGTCACCGGATTCAATCGCGGCTGAGCTTGTCGTCTCCCCCATCGAGGCCGGCCGGCTCGCCGTCCGGGAGCAAGAGAAACTCCTGGCCGAAAGCGCATCGTTCGCCGTCGATACCACGCTCTCTGGCAAGCGAGAACTGATCCTGATGGGACGGGCCAAGGCTGCCGGCTACAAAGTCAATCTCGTCTTCGTCGGCGGCCCCGATCCAGGCCTTTGCATCGCGCGGATCGCCCAGTGAACGGCCGCGGGAGGTCACTGGGTGCCCCCCGGAGATGTAAGGCGCCGCCACGCCCGAAGCCTTGCCAATTTCGCTCCCGCGTTTGAGGTTGCAGACAGGACCTTTGCGCTGGACAACTCCGCTCTGCGTTCACGCCTGATTCTGTCCTGGGAAAACGACCGCATGCGCCAGCGCTCTTCCAGGCTGCCGCAATGGGCCTTGGATGCATTTCCTGCCCGGCTCTTGCCCCAGCTCGCCGGACCACGGTATTAGGCCGCATGCCCGAGCACAGCAGAAAGAAGGCCAACCAAAAGCAAGATCAACCAACTGTGGTAGCCGTGTTTCCCGCCCGAAGGGGCGGGAAACACCCAAGCGCGATGCGAAGCGAG
>NZ_JBXASU010000117.1:0-5663 GCF_058809705.1 Cupriavidus sp. MPR-AND1C
TGAGATAATGTCGGCTCACCGGTCCAATTGCCGATGAGCCATTACCTGCCCTCCACACAAAAGAACTGACAGGCCCCGAAACCTCCCCCTGACCATTTGCTAAACTGCCCCCCAAACAATCCGATTGAAGCCAATGAACGCCCAAGAAGTTGCCTCCTACCTGCAGACCAATCCCCGGTTCTTCGAAGACAACGCCGAACTGCTGGCCGCGGTGCAACTCACCAGCCCGCACAGCCACCGCGCGGTGTCGCTGCAGGAGCGCCAGATGGAAATCCTGCGCGAGAAAAACAAGGGCCTGGAGCTGAAGCTGGCGGACCTGGTTCGCCACGGCCATGACAACGACCGCACCCAGCAGCGCATGCACGCCTGGCAGTTGCGCCTGCTGGCCGAGGTGGACTCGCACGCGCTGCCGTATGCGGTGCAGGACGGCCTGCAGCAAGTGTTCGACGTGCCTGGCGTGGCCCTCAAGCTGTGGAATGTGGCTGAGAGCTACGCGCACATGGAAGTGGCGCAGGGCGCGAGCGAAGACGTCCGCCTGTTTGCCGAGGGCCTGCGCGCGCCGTATTGCGGCGCCAACAGTGGCTTCGAGGCCGCGGCCTGGCTGGAGCGCGACGACATCGCCTCGCTGGCCATGGTGACGCTGCGCGTGCCCACGCGCGACGCCGCCGCGCTCGGCGCGGCCTTTGGCCTGCTGGTGCTGGGCTCGCCCGAGCCGCGGCGTTTCCACGAGGGCATGGGCACGGCCTACCTGGCGCAGATCGGCGAAGTGGCCGGCGCCGCGCTGAACCGCCTGCGCGACTGATGGCGCCGCGCCGCGCGCGCAAGGCCGCTTCGCCCGTGGCGAAGAAGCCGGCCGCGCGCAAGCAAGCCGCCGAGGCGCCGCTGGGCAAGCCGCCGCCCGACCCGGTCGTGCTGCGCTATCTGGAGTGGCTCGCCAGCAGCCGCAAGCTGGCTGTCCACACGCTGACCAACTACGCCCGCGACCTGTCGGTGCTGCAAGCGCACGCCGCGCGCCATGCGCCGGGTATTGCGCTGTTGTCGCTGCAGACCCACCATATCCGCGCCTTTGCCGCGCGCATGCACGGTGGCGGCCTGGCCGGCACCAGCATTGCCCGCACGCTGTCGGCGTGGCGCGGCTTCTTTTTGTGGGCCGCGCGCCATGGCCTGGGCGTGGAGGCCAATCCGGTGGACGGCGTGCGCGCGCCCAAATCCGGGCACCGGCTGCCCAAGGCCTTGTCGGTGGAGCACGCGGTGGCGCTGGTCTCGCACAGCGCGGGCGACGGCGCCGAGGGCCGGCGCGACCAGGCTGTCTACGAGTTGTTCTATTCCAGCGGGCTGCGCGTGTCGGAGCTGGTGCAGCTGGACGCGCGCTATGCCGAGGACGGGGAATACCGCTCCGCCGGCTGGATCGACATGGACGGCGCCGAAGTCACGGTGATCGGCAAGGGCTCGCGACGGCGCACCGTGCCCGTCGGCAGCAAGGCGATGGAAGCGCTGCGCGCGTGGCTGGCGGTGCGCCCGGAGCTGCTGCGCCCCGGCGCGCTGCCGGATGATGCGCATGCGCTGTTCCTGAGCGTGCGCGGGCGGCGCTTGCCGGCACGTACCGTGCAGTTGCGCATCAAGCAGCAGGCGATCCGGGCCGGCGTGCCGACCGACGTGCATCCGCACATGCTGCGGCACTCCTTCGCCACCCATGTGCTGCAATCCTCGGGCGACCTGCGCGCGGTGCAGGAGATGCTCGGGCACGCCAGCGTGGCCACCACCCAGATCTATACCGCGCTGGATTTCCAGCACCTGGCCAAGGTCTATGACAAGGCGCATCCGCGCGCGGGCAGGGCGCACTCAGGGCCGGCGCCGGTGGTTGCCCCGGTGGTTGCTCGGGTAGTTGCCCCGGAAGTTGCTCCGGTGGCCGCGCCGAAGGCCGTGGATGAGGGCAAGGATGCCGAAGATGCCGAAGCCGGGAAGGACGGCTAGCCCTCCCACTGCGCCAGGATGCCCCGGAAAGCTTCCATCTCGGGCAGCAGCCAGGCGCGGAAGGCCTTTACCTTGGGTGCTTCCAGCATGCCGGCCGAGCAGACGAAGTAGAGCAGCCACGGGCAGGTAATGCTCACATCGAAGAGCCGCACCACACGCCCCGACAGCAGGTCGTTGTAGGCCAGCGACGAGCGGATCAGCGCAATGCCCTGGCCCGCGGCGGCTGCCTGCAGCAGCAGCGAGGAGTCCTCCAGCAGCAGGCCCTTGCGTGGCTCCGGCCAGTCCAGGCCGGCGGCTTCGAACCACGGCTTCCACGGATCGCCCTCGCCGCGCAGCAGCGACATGCCTTTCATGTCCTGCGGCCGCGCCGGCAGCTTGCCGCCGTTGAAGGCCGGGCTGCAGACCGGGAAGAACACGTCGTCCAGCAGCTTCTCCACATACAGGCCGGGATAGTCGCCGCTGCCCATGCGCAACGCGATGTCGACTTCCTCGCGCCCGAAATCCACCAGCGTGTTGGACGACAGCAGCTCCACGTCGAGCTCGGGATGCTGCTCGATAAAGCTGCCGATGCGCGGCGTGAGCCAGCGCGCGGCAAACGACGGCATGGTGCTGATGGTGAGGCGCTTGTCGCGGTTGCCGGCCTGCAGCGCCCGGGTGGCATCGGCGATCTCCAGCAGGGCTTCGCGCACGCGCCCGGCGTAGGCCCGGCCACCGGGTGTCAGGGTCACGCGCTTGCCGTTGCGCTCGAACAGGGCCTGGCCCAGCTCCTCCTCCAGCGCGCGGATCTGGTGGCTGACCGCGCCATGGGTGACGAACAGCTCGGTGGCCGCGCGCGAAAAGCTCTCGTGGCGGGCCGCCGCCTCGAACGCGCGCAGCGCGGTCAGCCCCGGCAGGCGCGGCAGCTCGCGGTGCCAGCCACGTGGCAAATCTCTCTCCCATGCACCCTTCAGCGCCATCATCCACCTCGTCTTATGTGAGCTTATTTAACAAGAACAAGGAAAATATATCGTTTTGGAAGAGGACCGGCAATCACTAGAATGCAATGCATCGGGGCGCTACCCGCACCGGTGCCGATCCAGTACCAGGCAAGACCAAGCATAAGCCCGCCAGGGCTGAGCAGATCGGCGGCCGCCCATTCCGGGCAAGCGGGCGAGGCAGCCGGCGATGTCAGCGAAGGATGCCCAACATGAAAACATTGCTCACAACGACCCTGTTCACCCTGAGCCCGGGCGAAGTTACCTCCCTCTCCATCCACGCCGCCCAGCGCCTGCGCGTGGAAGAGGCCACGGGGACCGACGTCTGGGTCACCCGCGAAGGCGATTCGGAAGATTACTGGCTGCGTTGCGGCGGCAGCCTGCTGCTCAACAGCGGCGACGAAATCACGCTGAGCGTGGACCCGCGCGCGGCCGAGCCGGTACGCCTGGCCCTGATCGCCGAGGCCCGCCGGCCGGCAACCAACGTGTCGCACCTGGTGGCGCGCATGGCGCGGCGTTGGGTTCGAGGCACCGAGTGGACGCCTAACCAGGACCAGGTCACGGCCTCCTGAGCCAGCGGATACCGATGCGGCTGGCCGCGCGCGCGGCCATCTGCGGCTGATCCATTCCAGGCCGGCAAGCGGGGATGCAGCGCCAACGTCATAAACGCACCAAAAGACACACCAAAAGACACACCAGAAAAGGGGCGGCCTCCTGTGAGATCCGCCCCTTTTCGCTAAACTGCCGGGATGCAATCGATACAAGTCATCGAGCAGGGCCGGCAAGAGTACGAACCCTGTTTCGAAGCGATGCGCGCCTTTACCGCCGCACGCACCCCCGACACTCCCGACCAGATCTGGCTGGTCGAGCATCCCCCGGTCTATACCCTCGGCCAGGCGGGAGATCCCGCGCATGTGCTGGCCCCTGACGATGCGATCCCCATCGTGCGGATCGATCGTGGCGGCCAGGTCACTTATCACGGCCCCGGCCAGGTCGTGGCCTATCTGTTGCTCGACCTGCGCCGCCGCCACCTGATGGTGCGCGAGCTCGTCCATGCGATCGAGCAGGCCGTGCTGGATACGCTCGCGGCGTATAATCTCGCAGCCGAACGCAAGCCCGGCGCGCCTGGTATCTACCTTTCCGAAGGCCGGCACCAGGGCGCCAAGATCGCCGCGCTCGGACTCAAGATCCGCAATGGCTGCAGCTATCACGGCGTCAGCCTCAACGTGCAGATGGACCTCGCGCCCTTCCTGCGCATCAACCCCTGCGGCTATGCCGGCCTGGAAACGGTCGACATGGCAACGGCGGGCGCCACCTTCGCGGTGGCCGATGCGGCGGGTGCGTCCCGCTTGCCCGTGACCGCGGCACAACAAGCCGATATCGCGCGGCGCCTCGCGGCGGCGCTGTGTGAAGTGCTGGCAGAGGCGCAAGAGCGCGCCCTGGCGGCCCAACGGAATACCGCCGCGGCCCTGGCCACTTAGTCATCCAGCCGAATATGCACGCACCGCGCGTGCGGAGAACACTATGAGCGACGCCCTGATCGCCACTTCCAGCGAAGCCCCGCAACCCCAGGCGGAGCAGTACGACCCGACCCGCAAGCAGAAGTCGGCGGACAAGACCGCGCGCATCCCCATCAAGATCGTGCCGGCCGAGAAGCTCAAGAAGCCCGAGTGGATCCGCGTCAAGGCGGCCACCGGCAGCTCGCGCTTCTACGAGATCAAGGACATCCTGCGCGCCAACAACTTGGTGACGGTATGTGAGGAAGCCAGCTGCCCGAACATCGGCGAGTGCTTTGGCAAGGGCACCGCCACGTTCATGATCATGGGCGACAAGTGCACCCGCCGCTGCCCGTTCTGCGACGTGGGCCACGGCCGTCCCGATCCGCTGGATGCCAGCGAGCCGGGCAACCTGGCCCGCACCATCGCCCAGCTCAAGCTGAACTACGTGGTGATCACCAGCGTTGACCGCGACGACCTGCGCGACGGCGGCGCCCAGCACTTTGTCGATTGCATCACGCTGACCCGCGAGCTGTCGCCGGCCACCCGCATCGAAGTGCTGGTGCCGGACTTCCGCGGCCGCCTGGACAAGGCGCTGGACATCCTGCAAGCCGGCCCGCCGGACGTGATGAACCACAACATGGAAACCGTGCCCCGCCTGTACAAGCAGGCCCGCCCGGGCGCCGACTACGCGCACTCGCTCAAGCTGCTGCAAGAGTTCAAGCGCCGCAACCCGGCCGTGGCCACCAAGTCCGGCCTGATGGTGGGCCTGGGCGAGACCGACGAGGAAATCCTCGAAGTCATGCGCGACATGCGCGCCCACGACATCGACATGCTGACCATCGGCCAGTACCTGGCGCCGTCGGGCCACCACCTGCCGGTGATGCGCTACGTGCATCCGGACACCTTCAAGATGTTCGAGGCCGAGGCCTACAAGATGGGCTTCACCCATGCCGCCGTGGGCGCCATGGTGCGCAGCTCCTACCATGCGGACGAGCAGGCGCATAAGGCCGGGTTCGCCTGAGGCCCAGCCTTGCGCGCTGCGGCGCGCATCAGCCCGTCGAGAAGACCGGCCGGTATTCACCGGCCGGTCTTTTTTTCTGCCGTTGCATGCGCGCCACGGATGAGCGCATTTCCCGGAAATTCTTTCGCCTTTGTCATGCCCGGCCCGGCAGGGGCGCGCGCACCCACATCGAGCAGGCCCGGTGCGGCGCAAGCG
>NZ_JBXASU010000117.1:5673-19131 GCF_058809705.1 Cupriavidus sp. MPR-AND1C
GCGCCGCACCGGGCGCTCCTGCACCGGATGCAATCGCCGCGTCCGGTACCCGCACCGAGGCGGTGCGCCAACGCTATCCCGCATGAAGACGTAGCACCGCGTGCCTAGGGTCAACACCTAGCCACAGCATCTTCTTGTTTGGTTATTATGAATTTATCGATAAATCATCGATGAAATAGCGATCTCACTCCCGGACCCATCGCAGCCGGCGCCGCGCCTGACTAGTGCAGCGCGCCCGCCTACACTGCAAGACAGGTCCCCCCGCTGGTGCCGCCCATGACCCGATGTTCCGTTCACCGCCTGGCCGAGCAAGCACTGCTGTGCAGCGTGCCCCCGCCGGCCTCGCTAGATGTACAGCGACGTATCTGGGCCATGGCCCAGCGCGCGGCCGAGTGGCGCGGCGTGGTCGATGCGGTGCCGGGCATGAACAATCTCACCGTGGTGTTCGACCGCGAAGCCGATCCCGAAGCGCTGGAACGCAACCTGAAGCTCGCCTGGGCTTCCGGCGAAGCGCGTGCCGCCACCGGCAAGCTGGTCGAGATCCCGGTGCGCTACGGCGGCGAGCATGGCCCCGACCTGGCCGAAGTCGCGGCGCATACGGGACTCACGGCGCAGGAAGTGGTACGCCGCCACAGTGCGGGCGAGTACGTCGTTTACTTCCTCGGATTCCAGCCCGGCTTTGCCTATATGGGCGGCCTGGACCCGGCGCTGGCCACGCCGCGCCGGCGCGAGCCGCGTCTGTGCGTGCCCGCGGGCACGGTCGGCATCGGCGGCGAGCAGACCGGCATCTACCCGGCAGCGGCCCCCGGCGGCTGGCAATTGATCGGGCACACCACCAGCCAACTCTTCCTGGCAGACCGCGATCCGCCTTCCCTGTTTGCGCCCGGCGATACCGTGCGCTTTGTCGTCGAGGCACTGCTGCCATGATCGAAATCACCCGACCCGGCGCGCTGGCCTCGGTCCAGGACCTTGGCCGTCCCGGCTTTCGCCGCTTTGGCGTGGGCACCGCGGGCGCGCTCGATACCGTCGCGCTCACCATCGGCAACCGCCTGCTGGGCAATCCGGCGGGCGACGCCGCCATCGAATTCACGCTGGGCCGCGCGGCCGTGCGTTTCCATGCCGACATGCGCGTGGCGCTGACCGGCGCCGAATGCCGGGCCAACCTGGACGGCGTGCCGGTCTGGTCGTGGCATGCCTTCGACGTGCGCCGCGGCGAAACGCTGACGCTGTCGGCGGCGCAGGGCGGCACCCGTACCTATCTGTGCGTGGCGGGCGGCATCGCCGTGGCGCCGGTGATGGGCTCGCGCAGCACCGACCTCAAGGCTGGCTTTGGCGGCCTGGGTGGCCGCGCGCTGCATGAAGGCGACCGCCTCGACGCGGGCCGGCCCGGCGTGGCCGAGGACAGCGACTGGCTGGGTGTGCAGGCGCCATCCTGGGCGCTGCCGGTGAAAAAGCTCGGCGACGCGATGCCGATCCGCATGTTGCCTGGCATCGAGTACGAGGATTTCGACGCCGCCGCGCGCGAAGCGCTGTGGCAGTCCGACTGGATCGTCACGCCCAACAGCAACCGCATGGGCTTGCGCCTGCAAGGCCCGGCCCTGGCGCGCCAGCCCGAGCGCGCGGCCGACCTGCTCTCGCATGGCGTGCTGCCGGGCGTGGTCCAGGTGCCGCCGGCCGGCCAGCCCATCGTGCTGATGGCCGATGCGCAGACCACCGGCGGCTATCCCAAGATCGGCGTGGTGATCGGCGCCGACCTGTGGCGGCTGGCGCAGGTGCCGCTGGGTGCGCCGGTGCGCTTCGTGCGCGTCACGCTGGATGAGGCTGCCGCGGCGCAGGCCGAGCTGGACCGATACCTGCGGCAACTGGACCAGGCGCTGCAGTGGCAGGGCGACGGCATGGCGATCGCCTCGCGGCGGCGCACGCGTACCCGCGCTGCCGTGGCCTGAGCCGCCCAGCGGGCAACGACAGAACGACAGTACGACAGAACGACAGCAACCCCAAAACCTCAACACAAACCGCAAGACCGGTGAGGAGCAACGCAATGCATATCGACCTGAACGCCGACCTCGGCGAAGGCTGCGGCAACGACCGCGAGTTGCTGGGGCTGATCAGCTCGGCCAACGTGGCCTGCGGCTGGCATGCCGGCGACGCCGCCACCATGCTGCAGACCGTGAAGTGGGCACTGGAGCAGGGCGTCGCCATCGGCGCGCATCCGAGTTATCCCGACCGCGAGAACTTTGGCCGCACCGAGATGCAGCTCGATCCCGAGGTGGTGTACGCGAACACGCTCTACCAGATCGGCGCCCTGGCCGCGCTGGTGCGCGCGCAGGGCGGCCAGCTGGCCCACGTGAAGGCGCACGGCGCGCTCTACAACCAGGCCGCCAAGGATCCCAAGCTGGCCGACGCCATCGTGCGCGCGGTGCGCGACTTCGACTCTGACCTGGTCTTCTTCGGCCTGGCCGGCAGCGTCATGGTGAAGGTGGCGCGCGAAGCCGGCCTGAAGGTGAAGGAAGAAGTCTTCGCCGACCGCGGCTACAACCCCGACGGCTCGCTGGTCAAGCGCGGCACGCCCGGCGCGCTGCACGAAGACGAGAACGTGGCGCTGGGCCAGACGCTGGACATGGTGCGCGAGCAGCGCGTGCGCGCCATCGACGGCACCTATGTACCGATTCGCGCCGAAACCGTGTGTCTGCACGGCGACGGCGCACACGCGCTTGCCTTTGCGCGCCGCATTCGCGAGCGGCTCGGCGCCGAAGGCATCGCAATCCGCGCTGGAGTCTGAGGGGCACGCCACACCTAACGGATGCGCCCCCCAGGCTTCCGGCTTTCACTGTGCCCCGCGCGGGTGTCGAGCAGCATGACGCGGCGCGGGGCACTCGCCTCCATCACACTCTATTGGTGTCTCTCATGGAACAGGCAGTCAACCTCTGGCCCCTAGTTGGGGTCGGCATCATCATCCTCGGCTTCGTGCTGCGCTTCAATCCCATGATGGTGGTGGCGCTTGCCGCCATCGCCACCGGGCTGGCGGCAACCATGCCGGTCATGCAGATCTTCACGGCGATCGGCACCGCCTTCGTCAAGACGCGCAACCTGCCGCTCATCATCCTGCTGCCGCTGGCGGTGATCGGCCTGCTCGAGCGCCACGGGCTGCGCGAGCATGCGCAGGCGTGGATCTCGCGCATCGCGTCGGCCACCGTGGGGCGCCTGCTGATCGTCTACCTCGGCGTGCGCGAGCTCACCGCCGCGGTGGGCCTGACCAGCCTCGGCGGCCATCCGCAGATGGTGCGCCCGCTGCTGGCCCCGATGGCCGAAGGCGCGGCCGAGACCCGCTTCGGCAAGCTGCCCGAGCCGATCCGCCAGCGTGTGCTGGCCTTCTGCGCGGCCACCGATAACGTCGGCCTGTTCTTTGGCGAAGACATCTTCGTGGCCTTCGGCGCCATCGCACTGATGCACACCTTCCTGCTGTCGTCCAACATCGACGTGGAGCCGCTGCATATCGCCGTGTGGGGCATCCCCACCGCGATCTGCGCCTTCCTGATCCACGCCGTGCGCCTCAAGCGCCTGGACATGTGGCTGGAGCGCGAAGTGGGCGGCAAGTCCGCTGCAACGGCTGGCGCTGCCCCGGCAGCCAAGAGCGGGGAGTAAGCCATGATCATTTCCATCGACTATCTCTACTGGCTCGCCGGACTGGTGCTGGCCATCACGGCGTTGATGACCTTCGCCGACCGCGACCATCCGCGCCGGCTCAGCACGGGTTTGTTCTGGGCGCTGTATGCGCTGGTCTTCCTGATCGGCGACAAGCTGCCGCCGGCCATCGTCGGCATTGGCGCCGTGGTGATGGCGCTGATCGCGGGTTTTGGCGGTGTGGGCCACGGCAAGCACGGCACGCTGCCGGAGGGTGAGCGCCGCGCCTCGGCCAAGCGCCTGGGCAACAAGCTGTTCATCCCGGCGCTGCTGATTCCCGTGGTGACCGTGATCGGCACGCTGCTGTTCAAGGACGTGAAGGTCGCCGGCCTGGCGCTGCTCGATCCCAAGAACGTCACCTTCGTCTCGCTCGGCATCGGTTGCCTGGTGGCGCTGGGCGTGGCGTGCTGGCTCACCCGCGACACGGTGGTGCAGGGCGTGCGCGAATCGCGCCGGCTGACCGAGTCGCTGGGCTGGGCGCTGGTGCTGCCGCAGATGCTGGCCATGCTGGGCCTGGTGTTTGCCGATGCTGGCGTGGGCAAGGCGGTGGCGCACCTGACCACGGCCTATATCAACATGGACTACAAGCTCGTGGCGGTGGTGGTGTACTGCGTGGGCATGGCGCTCTTTACCGTGATCATGGGCAATGGCTTTGCCGCCTTCCCGGTGATGACCGGCGGCATCGGCGTGCCCATCCTGGTGAACATGTTCCACGGCAACCCGGCGGTGATGGCGGCCATCGGCATGTTCTCCGGCTACTGCGGCACGCTGATGACGCCGATGGCGGCCAACTTCAACATCGTGCCGGCCGCGCTGCTGGAGCTTGATGACAAGAACGCCGTGATCCGGGCGCAGGTGCCAACCGCGCTGATGATCCTGGTGGCCAATATCGCGCTGCTGTATTTCCTGATGTAAGAACGCGGCCCCGCCGCGAAAGATTGGCCAGGGGCCCGGGCAACCGGGCCTCTGGCCGGGAGTCCCTGCCATGCGTACCGTGCTGCTGACCGGCTTCGAGCCGTTCGAGAGCGAGCCCATCAATCCTTCCTGGGAAGCGGTGCGCGCGCTTGACGGCGTGCGCATCGGCAACGGGCCCGATGACCTGGACGCCGCGATCATCGTCGCGCGCCAGTTGCCCTGCGTGTTCGGCGCGGCCAACGATGCGCTGGCGGACCTGCTCGACGCGATCCATCCCGTGCTGGTGATCGCGGTGGGGCAGGCGGGCGGGCGCCCCGAGATGTCGGTGGAGCGCGTGGCGATCAATGTCGACGATGCGCGCATTGCCGACAACGCCGGCGCGCAACCCGTCGACACCCGCATCGCCGAGGAGGGCCCGGCGGCGTATTTCTCCAGCCTGCCGATCAAGGCCATCGTGCGCGACATGCGCGCCGCGGGCGTGCCCGCATCGGTGTCGCAGACCGCAGGCACCTTCGTCTGCAACCACGTGTTCTACGGCTTGATGCACCTGCTTGCCACGCAAGGCGTGCCTGCCGGTATCCGTGGCGGCTTCATCCATATTCCCTATCTGCCTGAACAGGCGGCGCGCCATCCGGGGCAGCCCAGCCTGTCGCTGGCGTTGATGATCGAAGGCATCCGCTGCGCGGTGACCACGGCGCTTGCCACCACCAACGATATCCGCGAGCAGGGCGGCCAGACGCACTGAGGCGCCGCTCAGTCGCCCGGCGGCCTGGCATCCTCCCGATTGTTGCCATCGCCGCCGCCATCACTTGCGCGCGCCGCCAGCCGCTTCGCCTTGCGGCGCGCACGCCGCAGGCTGCGGCGATCCAGCTGGAATTGCTCGAAGCGCCAGATCAGGTAGCACAGCGCCACGAACGGCCACATCCATCCCAGCCATTGCGACAGGCTGTTGAAGTGGATGAACCGGCCCAGCCGCCAGCCCTGTTCCGAAATCCAGGAGTACGGATTGGCGGGCAGCAGGTTGGACAGCATCACCAGCAGCATCAGCGTGGCGAGTGCCAGCGCGCCGCGCAGCCAGCGCGGCAGGCGCAGCAGCAAAACCAGCATCAGCGAGCCCGTCAACAGGGCAAAGCGACCGCCTTCGGACAGCCAGTTGAAGGCGTTGTCGTCCGGGAACTGCATCTCGGCCACCACCGCCTTGAGCAGCAGCGCGCTGGCCAGCAAGGCCGCCAGGATGCGCAGCATCGGCGCCTGCCTGCGCATGGCGATCGAGGCAAACAGCCCGGTGCCCACCCAGCCGCATCCGGTGACGAGAGACTCCAGCAACTGCTGGCCTTGCACGTCGTCCGGCCGCAGCAGGCCGATTTTCTCGATCAGGTCGGGCAGCCCCGGAAATACGCCTTGCAGCCACTGCACGGGCCAGGAGTCGGGGTCGGTCAGCCACTCGCGCACGATCGCGCCCATGCCGAACAGGTGATCCTGCGGAAAGATCTGCGCGAACGGCCACAGCAGGATCAGGATGATGGCAAAGCTGGCGTGCGGCTCGAACCACGCCATGCGCAACTGGCGCAGCGAGCCGCGATCGATCAGCGCGGCCGAGAAGGGCGCCACCGCTGCGCCGCCCAGCAGGGCGCCCAGCGCGTTGGTCATCAGGTCGATATTGGACGAGACGCGGTTGGGCAGCCAGGTCTGCAGCGCTTCCATGGTGCCTGACAGCAGTGTGCCCGCCACCAGCGCCAGCAGCACGGCGCGCACGCCGGAGATGCGCGGGTGCAGGGACAGCACCACCAGCGCGCCAAGCGGGCAGTAGCCCAGCACGTTGGTGATGAGATCGAACCCGGTCAGGTAGCGGGGCTTGGGCGCGGTGAGGAAAGCCAGCGCGGAGATGCCGTTGTCGGTCCAGCCCGTGAACGGGTACAGGCTGCCATAGACCACCAGCAGGGCGAAGCACAACAGCCCCACCCGCGCCAGCGGCGAGTGGCGCGGTGGCGGTGGCGGGGGAGCGAGCGGCGCGGGAGCCGATGCCATGCGCGGCCCGCTTACTGCAGCGGCAGCGTTGCCACCCAGTCCAGGATCGCCGCAATGGCGGCATCGCTGCCGGTGGCAAGTGCCTTGACGCCGCCGGCGCCATCGGCTGTGGCGGCGGGCTGCGCGACCACGAAGGTCTTCTGCCCGATCAGCCCGCTGCGAAATACCGTGGCGCGCACGCGGATCACGCCGCGGCTGGCGCTGGCGCTGTCGAACACCTGCTCGAACTCCAGCACGTCGATCTTGAGCGCCGGCGCGGCAGTGTCGCCGAACCAGGTCAGTGCGCCGCGCGAGGCCACGGCTTCGCGCAGGCGGTCGTCGAACAGGCGCACCGGCGACATCACCCAGCGCTGCGTGGCATAGGGCTGCAGGCGCTCCGCCTGGGCGTAGTGCAGCCGGTAATACAGCGAGTTGCCGTCCAGCCAGGTAGGGCCATCGGTCTGTGCCACGCGCATCTTGGGCAGGTGCGCGGCGTCAGGTGCGGCTCCTGTCGGCGGGCCCAGATCGTAGGTGATGGTGGGCGTGGAAGGCGTCAGGGCACAACCGCCCAGCAGCAGGCAGGCCAGCGCAACGCCGGCAGCCAGCCGGCGCGGCAAGGCGAAGGTGCCGGGCGTGTCGCGTCCGTCCGGCCGGGTTTGGGCATTGCGCATCATGATGTGCCTTGGTTTGCTCGAAGGATTCGCAGCGCCAGCCTGGCGGGCCAGGCGTGGCGGGCGTGCGGCGAGTGCGTAGGTGCGCGGCATGAGGGCTTGCGGTCCGCGTCAGGGGGCCTGGAAGCCAGGCTCGCCCGGGCCCGGCACGGCGGCGGGGCCGCCAAACAGCACGCTGCGCGGGCTGTCGTTGAACTGGCTGGCGGCACGGTCGATGCTGCGCATGGTCTGGCGCGCGTCGCGCGCGAGCCCGTTGATCTGCGGCAGCGTGTCTTGCGAGACGCCGCCAGCGGCCGACTGCACGGAATCGGCGGCGCCCTGCAGGTCGCGCCCGACGCGGTCGACGGTGCGCATCACGGGCCCGTTGGGGCTGGCCAGCTCCTGGGTGAGGTGCCGCGTGGAGGCCAGCGTGGCGTTGAGGTTCTCGGTCACCTGTGGCAGCTGGCGCACGGCTGGCGAGATCGAGCTGGCCAGTTGCGAGTAGTCGTCGGCGGTCTTGTGCACCGAGCGGATCGCCTCCATCAGGTCTCGCCGGTTGTCGGCCTGGAACATGTCATTCAGCGAGCCCATGATCGTTTCCAGTTGCGTGAGCAAGCTGTCGCCGCGCTTTTCCAGCTCTTCGAAGAAGCCGGCCCGCATGATGATGCGCGCCACCGACCTGGAGGAGGTGGCCAGGTGCGGCGACGGCGAGCCGCCTTCCTGCGCGGTGGTGTCGTCGAGCTGCACGTAGCCGATTCCGGTCACGCCCTGGAAACCGAGCGTGGCATAGGTGGTGTGGGTGATCGGGGTGTCCTGGTTGACGCTGATGCGCACGATGATCTGGCCCGGCACGGTCGGATCGAAGCGGATCGACACCACCTTGCCCACGTCCAGCCCGCGGTACTTGACGTCGGCCTGCGGCCCCAGCCCATTGACGGTGGAGCGGGTGATCAGGTCATACGGCACGCGCACCGCGTGGTCGCTGCTGAACCAGAAGATCGCGAACAGCACCAGGACGGCGAGTCCAATCGTGAACACGCCGGCCAGGAAGGCGTGCGACTTGTTTTCCATCATGCTTCTCCAGATTGCGGGCCTGCGGGTGTTGCCGCATGCTTTGCCGCGCGCGCCGCGTCCGGCAAAGCCGGGAGCGCCTGCATGGCGCGCTGCCCGCGCTCGCCCAGGAAATATTCGTGGATGAACGGGTGGTCGATATGCACCAGTTCCCGGATTGGCAGCGCGGCGAGTACCTTGTGGTCCGCCAGCACCGCGACGCGGTCCGACAGCGCCACCAGGGTGTCGAGGTCGTGCGTCACCATCACCACGGTCAGGCCCAGCTCGCGGCGCAGTTCGCGGATCAGCGCCACATAGTCGTCCGAGGCCATCGGGTCCAGCCCGGCGGTGGGCTCGTCCAGGAACACCAGTTCCGGCTCCAGGGCCAGGGCACGCGCGAGCGCCACGCGCTTGATCATCCCACCGGACAGGTCGGACGGCATCTTGTCCGCGTCCCGCGCCGACAGCCCCACCAGTTGCAGCTTGAGCAGCGACGCCGCGCAGATGAGATCGTCGGGCAGGGTGCGAAGTTCACGCAGCGGCAGCGCGATGTTGTCGATCACCGACAGCGCGGAGAACAGCGCGCCGCGCTGGAACTGCAGGCCCCAGCGGTTGCGCAGGGCTTGCAGCCGGGCGGCGTCGAGCTTGGTCAGGTCCTCGCCGAACACACGGATGGTGCCGGAGGTGGGCCGCTCCAGCCCCACGATCTGGCGCAGCAGCACGGTCTTGCCGCTGCCCGAGCCGCCGACGATGGACAGCACTTCGCCCCGGTACACATCGAGGTTGAGGTGGTCGTGCACAACCGCCTCGCCAAAGCGCTTGACCAGGTCGCGTACCTCGATCACGGTGGTGCGCGGGGCGTGCTGCACGGTCCCCGAGGGCGGCGTTGCGGTGGCGGTCGTGGCGGTAGTCATAAGCCGATGTCCTTGAACAGGATGGCGAAGATGGCATCGGCCACGATCACAACGGTGATCGAGGTCACCACCGAGGCGGTGGTGCCTTCGCCCAGGCTGCGCGTGTTGGGCTCGATGCGCAAGCCGAAATGGCAGGCGGTGAGCGCGATCAGGATGCCGAACACCACGCCCTTGCCCAGGCCCATCCACAGGTTGGCCACCGGCACCGCATCGGGCAGCGCGCGCAGGAAGAAGGCCGCGCTGATATCCAGCTGCAAGTGCGCGGCCAGCATGCCGCCGGTAAGCGCCAGCACGTCGGTCCAGGCCACCAGCAGCGGCATGGCGATGGCCAGCGCGATCACGCGCGGCATGATCAGCCGGAAGCCGTGCGAGATGCCCATCACGCGCATCGCATCGAGCTCCTCGGTGACCCGCATCACGCCGATCTGCGCGGTGATTGCCGAGCCCGAGCGCCCGGCAATCAGGATGGCCGCCAGCACCGGGCCCAGCTCGCGGATCACCGCCATGCCGAGGATGTTGACGATAAAGATGCTCGCGCCAAAGGTGCGCAGCTGGTTGGCCGACAGGTACGACAACACGATGCCAATCAAAAAACCGACCAGTGCCGTGATGCCGAGTGCCTTGTAGCCGACGTTGTAGATATTGGCCGAGATCTCGCGCCAGGGGCCGCGCTGCGGCGCGCGCGCCAGGCGCAGCAGGTCGAAGGCCAGTTGGCCCAGCATGGTCACGCCATTGCCGAGTTGCGAGAACATCGACAGGATCGAGGCGCCGAACAGGGTCACCGGATTGAACCGGTCCACCATATGCTTCTTCCAGTTCTCGCGGCGCAGCCCGGCGATGCGGGTAAAGACGCGGCGCTGGGCCTCGTTGGCTTCGAGCTTCTCGGGCAGCTTGCCGCCCCAGGCCTGCCACATCAGCTGTGCGCCGATGTGATCGAGCCGGGCGAGGCTTGCCAGCGACCAGTGCGCGTCCGCGGCGATCGTGTGCAGCTCGTTGCGCAGCGCGCGGGCGCGGTGGCAATCGGACAGCGCAAGCGCTGTCCAGTCGCCGCGCAGTTGCACGGTTTGCGCTCCGTCCGCGCGCGTCACTTCTATGGCTGGCGTGGTAGGGCTTTCCAAAGGAGGGGGAGAAGTGATGGGCAAGTCCCGATTCTATGCCACCCGCAGCGTCAGCGGGCGTGCGCAGCGCCTCAGCCGTGGATTCGCACGGCTACAATGCTTAGCTGCTTGTGCCCATTGTGTTATCCATCGTCGAAACGCATGTCCGCTGACAAATCCTTGCCCACGCCAGACCCGCTTGCTGCGCCCGCCGCTGCCGCGCAAGCCTGGCGCATCGACCCCGATCGCCTGCGCGCCGCGCTCACCGGCTCCGCGCGCGGCTGGGCCCTCGGCGTGGTCGACGAGACCGGTTCCACCAACGCCGACCTGACGCTGGCCTGCCGCAACGCGCCGTGGACCGAGTTCGCCACGCTGCGCCTGGCCTATCGGCAGACCGCCGGGCGGGGCCGCCAGGGGCGTCCCTGGCAAGGCCAGGCGGGGCTGACGTTTTCGGTGGCGCTGCCCTTGCCGCTGGCGCCCTCGCAGTTGAGCGGGCTGAGCCTGGCGGTAGGGCTGGCGCTGGCCGAGGCGCTGGGCGACTGCGATGCGCGCCTTGGCGCCGCGGTTGGCCTGAAATGGCCTAACGACCTGCAGATCGACGGCCGCAAGCTGGCCGGCATCCTGATCGAGTCGGTGCCGGCGGGGCCACAGCGGGTCTGGGCCGTGGTCGGCATTGGCCTGAACCTGGTGCGCGATGCGCAGATGGAAGCCGCGCTCGGGCGCAGCCTGGCCGGCGTGACCGAATTCCTGCCGGGCTGCGATCCCACCGTGCTGATGGCTGCGGTGCTGAACCGGCTCGCGGTGATGCGCGAGGACTTCCTGGCGCAGGGCTTCGCGCCGATGGCGCCCCGCTGGTCCGCGCGCGATGCCTATCGCGACCAGCCGGTGCGCCTGCTGCACGACGGCCGCGTGCAGGCCGAAGGCCTGGCGCGCGGCGTTGATGGCGACGGCCACTTGCTGCTGGAAACGCGCTCGGGCCTGGAGCGCATTTCCAGCGGCGAAGTGTCGCTGCGCTTGGCGGAAAAAGGGGCGGACAAAGCGGCGGACAAAGGGGCAGGCGCATGAGCGGCACCAGTGCCGGTATGCCGCGTGTTCCGCAACTGCTGATCGATATCGGCAACACTCGCCTGAAATGGGCCTGGTGCGACGAGGCCTGGTCCGGCGCCGTGCTGCGCGAGACGCCATTGCCCACGCCCTGGCCGCACGGCGGCGCGGTGGCCCACGGCGAGGTGGCCACGCTGGTGGCGCAATGGGCGTCGCTGCGCGCGGCCGGCGCGCAGCCGCTGGTGTGGGTCAGCAACGTGGCCGGCCCGGCCATCGCGGCCAGCCTGCAAGCCACGCTCGACACCGTGTTCGGCCCTGGCATCGGTGTGAACTGGGTACGCTCGGGCCCGCGCTTCGGCGGCCTCGTCAACGGCTACCGCGAGCCCACGCAGCTCGGCGTCGACCGCTGGATCGGCAGCATCGGCGCGCGCTGCTACCGCCCCGAGGGCGCTTTGCTGATCGTCACCGCCGGCACCGCCACCACGCTCGACGTGGTGAGCGCGCAGGACCGTTTCGAAGGCGGCCTGATCCTGCCCGGCCTGGACCTGATGCTGGGCGCGCTGGCGCGCAACACAGCACAATTGCCGTCCCTGGACGTGAGCGATGCCGGGCTGGCCACGCCCTGGGCCGACAACACCCGCGACGCGATCGCAGCCGGCTGCCTGGCGGCCCAGGCAGGTGCCGTTGAGCGCACCTGGCGCGCGCTGTGCGAGCGCGGGCCGGTGCGCTGCCTGCTCTCCGGCGGCGCTCGCCATGTGCTGGCAAACGCGCTCTCCATGCCGTTCGAGATGCACGACAATCTCGTGTTGCTCGGCCTGCATGTGATGGCCTCGCAAAGTGCGCTCGGCACAGCGGGCTGATCCGCATCACACCGCATCGCTGTATTCACCCGTCGCTCCATCCCTGCATCGCCCCCAATGCTCCAACGAAGCCTTTTAATCCTGCTGGTCCCGGTCAATGCGCTGCTGCTGGCTGCCATACTGGGCGCGTTCGGCCCAC
Source organism: Cupriavidus sp. MPR-AND1C (assembly GCF_058809705.1). Lineage (NCBI taxonomy): Bacteria > Pseudomonadati > Pseudomonadota > Betaproteobacteria > Burkholderiales > Burkholderiaceae > Cupriavidus > Cupriavidus sp. MPR-AND1C. Next base: position 18,034 of record NZ_JBXASU010000117.1, read on the forward strand.
AGCCGCTGGCCGGCTGGCTGGAAAGCGCGCGAGAGCCCGAACGCGCTGCCCAGCAGGCGCGCGCCGAACGCTTGCGCCAGATGCCGCAGGCGAGCGGCAAGCGGGCGGCCTCCGAGCCCGCCACTGCGGCAGCCGCAACCACAACCACGACAACAACCGCAGCCACCCCCCAAGCCGCCGCGCCAGCCATGGCTTGCGTCGAGATCGGAGGTTTCAACGGGGAACTGGTGCGCAAGGTGGCCGATGAGCTGGCCGGCGCGCCGCCCGGCGCCTGGCGCGTGGAACAGTTCGAGCGGCAGGAGCAGGCGCGCTGGTGGGTCCACCTGCCGCCGCAGGCCTCGCGCGAGAACCTGCAGCGCAAGCTCGGCGAGTTGCGCCGGCGCAATATCACCGATGTATCGGTGGTCAGCGCCGGCTCGCCGGAAACCTATACGGTGTCGCTGGGCTTGTTCCAGGAGCGCGAGCATGCCGAGCATTTCCTCGACAACCTGCGCGAGCACGGCGTGCGCACCGCGGTACTGACCGATACCCCGCATCCGCTGACGCGCCAGTGGCTGCGCGTGCGCAACGCCGACGCGGCACTGCGCACGCGGCTGGACGAGATGCGCCAGCGCTATGGCGCGCAGGATTTGCTGACCTGCACCTGAGCGGTGCATCAGCAGCTTGCTGCTTGGCTCAACTGCCTTGGCGTACCTTGGACAGCAGCTTGGTGGTGGAGCGGTCGTGCAGGAACGCGATGGCATGCGCCTGGCCGCCCCAGCTGCGCACCAGGCGGGTTTCTTCCAGCGTATCGATGTCGTAGTCGCCGCCCTTGACATAGATGTCCGGGCGCACCAGCCGGATCAGCTCGACCGGCGTTCTCTCGCGGAACATCACGACCAGATCCACCGATGCCAGCGCCGCGATCAGCGCCATGCGATCCGATTCGTGGTTCAGGGGACGGTCGTCACCCTTGCCGAGCATGCGCACTGACGCGTCACTGTTGACGCCGACTACCAGGCTGGCGCCCAGGGCCTTGGCTTGCGCCAGGTAGGTGGCGTGGCCGCGGTGGAGGATGTCGAAGACGCCGTTGGTGAAGACTAGCGGGCGGGGGAGGGG
>NZ_JBXASU010000118.1:0-19010 GCF_058809705.1 Cupriavidus sp. MPR-AND1C
AAGGCCGGCACCATCGCGGTGCTGCGCACCGCCAACGGCAGATGGCCGAACGCTCACCGCGCAAAGCGATCAGGGGTACCGCCACGTACCCATTGGATCATTCTATTTAAATGACCTACAGGTCGGCATGGCAAGGCCAGCCAACACGCCGGGCCGTACGACGCAACCACCGAGGCCAAACAGCCTGATTGCTCTGCCCCCGCAGGGCGATGTCGTATGGCGCTTGGATGCAAAAACCAACGCCGCAGCAAAAACGGCCATGAGCGCCAGCCAGCCAATCAACCCAACCCATCCCAAAATCAATCCGTCGTACTAGGACTCCAAAACGCCTGATGAATATGCTCCGACTCCGCCAGCTCCGCCATCAAGCGATCCAGCACATCCCCATCGACCGAGGTTGACGTGAGCACCGCTTCAATCTCGACATCGCTATCCCCGAACGCATGCACCTCCAGGTCCCGGGTCGGGTAGTTTCCCGCCTCCAGCGTATCTTCAAGCAAGCGCAACGCCAGCTTCTGCGCGGACCGCGGCGCAATCACATAGACCGTGTTGGTTACCTCCACCGTGGTCGTATCCATTGGCTGCTGGTTGATGCGATTCACCACCGGCCGCAACAGGGTATTGGCCGCCAGCACAAACAGGCAGCCCAGCCCGGCCTCGAGAATCAGGTCCGCCCCCGCACTGGCGCCGATCGCCGCCGATCCCCATAGCGTGGCCGCGGTATTCAACCCCCGCACATTGCCTTCCTCCCGCATGATCACGCCGGCACCGAGAAAGCCGATGCCCGAGACGACGTAGGCCACCACGCGTACCGCGCCGTCGTGCCCGGCCATGCGGTTGGCCATGTCGACGAAGATGGCGGCGCCTACCGCCACCAGCACATTGGTGCGCAGGCCGGCTGTGCGCTGGCGGATCTGCCGCTCGTAGCCGATCACCGCGCCGAGGACGAAGGCAGTGGTCAGGCTGACGGTGGTGTCGAGCAGCGAGTCAAGGTTGATGTTTTGAAAGGCTTGGAGGGACATCGTGGTTTCCCCGGGCTTGAAAGTTATTGTTATGGAACCGCTTGCGTCTTTTTACGCCGGCCAGGTGTCACGCCGATGTCATCGGCGGCGCCTTTCGCGCAAATATCACACAAATATCGCGCAAGTATCGCGACAGGCGCCGCCCAACGCTTATTGCCAGCCAAAGCGCCGGATATAGAACCGCTTGACCGCCGTCACCAGCAGGGCGTAGCCCAGCACGATGCCGATCATCCAGGGAAAATAGCCCGGCGGCAATGACGCCAGCTTGAAGTACGCCGCCAGCGGGCCCATTGGCAGCCAGATGCCCACGGCCATGATGGCCACCGTGGCCAACGTCAGCGGCCACGCCGCGCGGCTCTGGATGAACGGCAGCTTGGGCGTGCGGATCATGTGCACGATCAGCGTTTGCGTGAGCAGCCCGACCACGAACCAGCCGGACTGGAACAGCGCCTGCGCCTCTACGCTGTTGGCAGCGAACACGTACCACATCACCATATAGGTCGTGATGTCGAAGATCGAGCTGATCGGGCCGAAGACCACCATGAAGCGGCCGATGTCGCCCGGGTTCCAGCGCAGCGGCCGCGCCACCAGTTCCTTGTCCACGCGATCAAACGGAATCGCGATCTGCGAGACGTCGTACAGCAGGTTCTGCACCAGCAGTTGCAGCGGCAGCATCGGCAGGAAGGGCAGGAAGGCGCTGGCCACCAGCACCGAGAACACGTTGCCGAAGTTGGAGCTGGCCGTCATGCGGATGTACTTCAGCATATTGCTGAAGGTGCGCCGGCCTTCGATCACGCCTTCTTCCAGCACCATCAGGCTCTTTTCCAGCAGGATGAGGTCGGCGGCTTCCTTGGCGATATCCACCGCGCTGTCCACCGAGATGCCGATATCGGCCGCGCGCAGCGCGGGCGCATCGTTGATGCCGTCACCCATGAAGCCAACCACGTGGTCGTTGGCGCGCAGCGCCAGCACCAGTTGCTCCTTGTGCAGCGGCGACAGGCGTGCGAAAACGTTGTGATCTTCCACGGCACGGGCCAGCGTGGGGGCGTCCATCTTCTCGATGTCCGGCCCCAGCAGCACGCGCGTGACGGGCAGGCCCACTTCGCGGCAGATCTTGGCGGTGACCAGTTCGTTGTCGCCGGTCAGCACTTTCACCGTGACGCCGTGCTCGGCCAGCGCCTTGAGCGCGGGCAGCGTGGAATCCTTGGGCGGATCGAGAAAAGCAATGTACCCGACCAGCGTCAGCTCGCATTCGTCGGCCACGCCGTACTGCGTTTGCGTGGTGGGCGTTTCCTTCATGGCCACCGCGACCACGCGCAAGCCTTCCTCGTTGAGGTCGTGCGTCACCTGGCGCACGCGCGCCAGCATGTCGGCGTCCAGCGCTTGCGCCGCGCCATCGATCTGCACGCGCGTGCAGATGCCCAGCATTTCCTCCACCGCGCCTTTGCAGATCAGCTCGTTGTGATCCTCGCGCTCTGCCACCACCACCGACATGCGGCGCCGCTCGAAATCGAACGGGATCTCATCGACCTTGCGGTAGTGCTGCGTCAGCTTGAGCTCGCTTTGCAGCTCCACGTGATCGAGCACCGCGCGGTCGAGCAGGTTCTTCAGGCCGGTCTGGTAGTAGCTGTTCAGGTAAGCGTGCTTGAGCACGTCGGTGCTGACGCGGCCCAGCACATCGGTGTGGCGCTCCAGCACGATCTTGTCCTGCGTCAGCGTGCCTGTCTTGTCCGTGCACAGCACGTCCATGGCGCCGAAATTCTGGATGGCGTCGAGCCGCTTCACGATGACCTTGCGGCGCGACAACATCACCGCGCCCTTGGCCAGCGTGGAGGTCACGATCATCGGCAGCATCTCGGGCGTGAGCCCTACCGCGACGGACAAGGCAAAGAGGAACGCCTGCGTCCAGTCGCCCTTGGTAAATCCGTTGACCAGCAGCACCAGCGGCGCCATCACTAGCGCGAAGCGGATCAGCAGCCAGCTCACCTGGTTGACGCCAGCCTGGAAGGCCGTGGCCGAGCGGTCGGTGCTGGTGACGCGCTCGGCCAGCGTGCCGAAGTACGTGTGGTTGCCGGTGGCCAGCACCACGGCGGTGGCGGCGCCCGAGACCACATTGGTGCCCATGAAGGCGATGTTGGAGAGCTCCAGCGGGCTGTCGTGGCGATCGCGCAGCTCGGCGAATTTCTCCACGGGCAGCGATTCGCCGGTCATGGCCGCCTGGCTGATGAACAGGTCCTTGGCGGCGATGATGCGGCAGTCGGCGGGAATCATGTCGCCGGCCGAGAGTGCGACCAGGTCGCCCGGCACCAGCTTGCGGATAGGCACTTCGATCTTGTGCGGCGGGCGCGAATGCACGTGCACGTTGAAGTACTCCGCGCTGAAGGCGGCAACGCCGGCCGATAGGTCCCGCCGGATCACCGTGGCGGTGGTGCTGACCATGGCCTTGAGGCTCTCGGCGGCCTGGTTGGAGCGCCGCTCCTGCACGAAGCGCAGCAGCGTGGACAGCGTCACCATGGTGCCGATGACGATCGTTGCCTTCATGTCCTCGGTGAAGTAGGAGATCGCCGCCAGAAGTGTCAGCAACAGATTGAACGGGTTGCTGTACGAATGCCACAGGTGCAGCCACGCCGGCAGCGGCTTTTCATGGTCGACTTCGTTCGGGCCGAACTGCTTGAGCTTTTCGTCTGTCTCGGCGCTGGTCAGCCCGTCCTCGTGGGAGCGCATGCGTACCAGCACGGCCGGCACGTCCTCTCGCGCGGCGCGCTTGAGCGATTGCGCCAACTGCTCCGGCACGGTGCGTGACGGCCCCGGCTTGCCCAGCGACTCGAACATCGCCAGCCGGCGGAAGTGGTGGGTCGCCCGGCGCGTGCGCAGGAAGGCGACGAAGAGCGTTTTCATCAGGTTCATGGGTGCGGTTTCCCAAAAATCCCGGCGTGCCGGGCGGCGATGCCGGAGTGAGGCGAGGGGTCGGCAAAGGCAGGCGCGTCGCGCCGCCTTCGCCGGATGCGGTGAGCGTGAAGCGGCGCGCGCGTCAGCCCGGCCTGGGCCGGTGCGCGGCGTCACGACGCGCTGCGGCATGGCGCGCGGGGGGCAGGGCCAGCGTGAGCAGGAGCACGGCGGCACTGCCTGGCCCGCCGGCGTGGCAGCGCAGGATCTGCAGCGCCAGCAAGGCATGTTGTGCGATGAAGAGGGACGGCATGGGGCCTCCTTGCGCTAACGCTCGACGGCGCGCGCAGGCAGCGGCGGATAACGCATCGCGAAACTGCGCACGAACGCATTCTCGCGGCGGATAGCCGCAGGCATTTGCAACGAACTGGGAGGGGATTGCACGGAGAACCCGTGCAACGGACCACTACCCGCCGGTATCGGCTAGGCAGTGGCGGTAAGACGCCTGGACTTGCCTAGCCGTTCAAGGTTTGGCCGTAAGGCCAACTAGAACAACTGTCCATGGAGATGACTCCGGAGCGATAACGGGGCGAAGGGTAACAAAGGCGGCGCGCGCTTGGCAATCTTTTTCTTCCGGCTTTTTCCGCCGAATAGGACACGTCCTAAACTTTGCGTTTTTCGTGCCGTAAGGCAATACGCATGGGCTGGTCCTGCGGGACGATCGATGCGCCTTCGATGCGCCTTCCATGCGTATGTGTAGTAGCGTCTCGCACCAACCTTTGTCAGAATAGGGGGCTGCCATTTTCCCGGCGTTGGGCAAAGCACCGCCAGACGTTCAGCCACTCGGATGCTTACGCAAGGTTCCGGCATCCGAGTCAACCACCGCGTCGGGTCGCGGCATCACGCTGTGGCCTGCCAGCATCGAACCCCTTCCGTTCCCTGTGTTCCCAACCTGCCAGAAGCCTATGACCACTGTGCTCCCGAGTGAAACGCAGGACGCCGTGCGCGAGCTGATCCTGCTGATTTCTCTGCACGACCAGGATGCCGCGGACAACTACTGGACCGCGTTCCAGCATGCGCTTGCGCGCACCGAGACCGCCTGCGAAGGCCATATGCTGCTATGGCCGCTGACCGAAGCGATCGGCGCCGCAGGCTTCTACGTGGAATGGAAAGACACGGCCGCCGTGGTGCGCGGTGTGCAAGCCTTGTGCGACCGGGTCGGCCTGCGCGTGGACTGGGGCGCGCCCGAGCCGCTCGCGGCGGCCTTCCTCGCGGGCAAGGATGTGCCCGGCTTGATGGCGATCGCGCAGGTCTCGTTGCAAGCGGCTGGCTTTACGCTGTGGTGCTGGGACACGCAAGCGGACGCCTACGCGGGATGGATGATCCGCAGCGCGGACGAGCCGGTGCTGGCCGAGCTTGCCAGGCAGCTTCACCTGATGATCGATCCCGCGGACGAAACCTACTGAGCCGGCTCCGGCTCGGCATTCACAATTGTTGACATTTGCACCGGGTGGCTGCGATAGCCTCGTGGCTGTCCGATGCTGACTCGGCAGCATGCCTGTGCGCTTTGCGCATTGCCGCTGTCTTTCACGCCTTTCGACAAAGCCAGGCCGTGCGATCCACGCGCGCGCCAAGCGCATCGCCTGGCGGGATCGCCAAACGGGTGAGGCGCAGCGACACAGTTGTTTGCGTTCGCAAGACGGGGGAGCCGCTAACCTGTTGGCCGGGGTGTCCAAAACGGCATCCCATACCCGCAGGCAGCAGTGCCCCCTGCTGCCGATTTGCCCGCCGGGCCATGTCTCATGGCCTGGCTTTTTTCGCTGCGCGGGCCCGGCTGCGCCAGCGCGAAAAGCGCGCCAACCCGATATGGCACAATGCCATCTTGCTTTTTGCCGGGGCCACGGCGAGCGCTGCGGCGGTTCGCGCACATGGCTGCGGTTCATCCCCGTTTTCTTTGCTTGAGACTCATTCCGGATTGCCCGCGCAGCGCGCCAGAGAGCGCCCGAAGTGGCGAGCCGGACGCCCCGCATGCGCTTTTCCCATTTTGTTCATCTCGTCGCCGGGACCCTGGCGTGCAGCCTGAGTCTCGCCTGCGTGGCCGTGCGGGCAGCCCCCGCCGACATGCCCCTGAGCGCGGTGCCCGCGATCCAGCTGGCCGCCCTGCGCGCGCAACGGCCACTCCCGCCCATCCGCTTCCTGCTCACGTTCGACGACGGCCCCGATGCCGGCGAGGATGGCAGCACGCCGCTGATCCTGCGCCAGCTTGCCGATAACCCGGTGACGCCGGGCATCAAAGCACTCTTCTTCGTGCAGACCGCTCACCCGAGGCGCGGCGGCGGCGAGGCCGGCAAAGCGCAGATGCACGCGACCTGCCTCGCCGGCCATCGGCTGGCGGTGCATAGCGGGTTGCCGATCGGGCATCTCTCGCATACGCGCATGTCGCCCGAAGAACTGGAAGCGTCGCTGCTGTCGGGCGAGGCCGACATCATCGCGCAATGCCGCGGCGCGGCCCAACTGGTGCGCCCGCCCAACTGGGCCTACAACGATGCGGTGCAGGCGGTCTACCGCAAGCTCGGCCTGGGCATGCTGATGTCGGACGTGAACGCGCGCGACGGCAAGATCTACGGCTGGCATATCAGCCTGCGCCGCCGCTCGCATATGAATAGCGAGCTGGCGCAGGTCAAGGTCGCCATCGCCGAGCAGCGGCTGCCATCCATGGGGGGCGTGGTGCCGATCGTGGTGAGCTTTCATGACACCAACGACTACACGGCCTCGCACATGACCGAGTACCTGCAGATCCTGGTGGAAGAAGCCCGGGAGAACGGCCTGGTGCTGGCAGACCCGCCGTTCTACACGGATGCCCGGGTGGCGGAGCGCGCCGCGCGGCTGCGCGCGCAGTCGGGCGTGTATGCGCGCGACAGCTGGCCCTGAGGCCTTGGCGGCAAGGTCATCGCAGGCGGGTCCTGGCCTGGGGTAAGGGGGCACCTGCGACGTACAATACTGCGCCCGGGCCGGCTGTGGCCTGCCGATCCGCCTAACCCAACTGCCGCCGATCACAATGGAAAGCGTCGTCACCGAGATTTTCTTCCGCCTTTCCACGGCGTTCTTCTGGCCGGTCGCGCTGGCGTTGCTGGTGCTGTTCGTGCTCGCGCTAGCCGATCTCGGCAGCCTGATCGTGCAGTCCCGGCGCCGCGCCGTGGCGCCGCGCAGCGATCTGCCCGCGCTGGCCAATGCGCTGGCCTCCAGCCTGCAAAATGGCACGCAAGCGCATCTGGGCGCGGCATTGCTGTCGCCTTCGCTGGCCCGCTTCTGGGGCATGCTGGAAGAACGGCTCTCCCGGCTCGATTCGTACGAACACCTTGACCTGTGGCTGGACGAAACGCTGCAGCGCGAGGAAATGCGCGTGGCCAACCGGCTCGACCTGACCCGCACACTGGTGCGCATCGCACCGATGCTGGGCCTGGCCGGCACCATCATCCCGCTCGGGCCGGCGCTGCAATCGCTGCTCGGCGGCGATATGGCCGGCATGGTCAATCACCTGGTGATCGGCTTTGGCGCGGTCGTCTGCGGGCTGGTGCTGGGCGGCATCGCCTACGTGCTGACGCTCACACGCGAGCGCTGGGCGCGCAGCGATCTCAAGGAAATGGAAAACCTGTGCGAGCTGGTGCTGCGGGCCATGCCTGAACCGGTGGCGCCCGCGGCGCACGCGCGCGCCGCCATCCATCTGGCCGGGACCCAGGCCTGATGGACGCGGGCCAGGGACACCCGTTCAGGCGGCGGCGCTTTGTGCGCCGTCGCCGCGCGCAGGGCGAGCTTGCCTCGGTGCATCGGGAAGACCCGCTGGCCGGCGTGGCCAACCTGTTCGATGCCTCCATCGTCTTTGCCGTGGGCCTGATGGTGGCGCTCACGCAAGCGTTCAGCCTGACCCAGCTGCTCAATCCCGACTCGCAGTTCACCCTGGTCCAGCGCGATCCGCGCACCGGTGAGCTGCAATTGCTGGAGAAGAACCGCAAGGAGGTCAAGGTCAGCAAGATGTCCCCGCGGCAGAAGACGGGCGAGGGCACCCGGCTGGGGGTGGCTTACCAGTTGCCGGATGGCAGCGTGGTGTATGTGCCGGAAGGCGCGGCGGCCGGCGCGGCCTCGGCCCCGGGCGCGCGTTGATGGCTTCGGCGCGGCGGGGTTCGCTGTGGCAGCGCTGGCTGCTGCTGATGCTCGGGCTGCTGTGCGGGTGCCTTGCCGGCCCGGGCCACGCCCGCGCAGCCCAGCCCGGACCGCCAGCCCCGGTACGCGTGCTGCTGGTCACCACCAACACGCACCTGCTGCCTGCGGCCGAAGCGCGCCTGCGCGAGCTGGCCGGGCCGGGCAGGGTGGTGCTGGACGCCGTGACGGCAGCGCCCGATGCCGCGCAAGTCGCCGCCGCCGATGTCATCTACGCGTACTTCGTCCCCACGGCCGTGCTGCGCCAGATGGCGCCGGCCGTGCGCCAGGCGCGGCAGCGCGGCGCGCTGGTGCTGGCCGCGCCGGCAGCGTCCGCCGAGGCCGCCTGGGGCTTTGGCCTGGACGCCGCGCGCAACCAGGCCGCCGAGGCTTACTGGAGCGCCGGCGGCGCCGACAACCTCGCGGGCTGGATGGCATGGCTGGTGGCCGCCGTGCGCGGCGAGCAGGCCATGGCCGTGCCGCCGCCGCGCCCGCTGCCCGCGGCCGGCATCTATCACCCGCGCGCCGCGCAAGCGTTTGCCACGCTCAAGGACTATCTCGCCTGGTACCGCGCCGGCGCAAGCGGCCTGCCGGCCGGCGCACCGCTGGTCGGCATTGCCTTCTATGCCAGCAACTATCGCCAGCAGGATCTCGCGCATATCGATGCGCTGATCGCGGCGCTGGAGCGCCAGGGCATCGGCGCGGTGCCGGTATTCGGCTGGCCGCTGTCCGGCCTGGATGCGATGCTCACGGTCGATGGCCAAAGCCCGCTGCGGGCATTGCTGGCGCTGAACCTCACCATCAGCCGCGCCGAGGACAAGACCTGGCTGGAGCGCCACGGCCTGCACGCCATCAACCTGATCGCCACGCGCGACAGCCAGGCCGGCTGGCGGGCCGATGCGCGCGGCATTGGCGGCGAGCGCCTGGCGCTGCTGCTTAACACGCCCGAGCGGGCCGGCGCCTCGGAGCCGATCCTGTTCGCCACGCTGGAGGACGAACACGGCGCCAAGGCCAGCCGTGCCGTGCCGGAGCGGGCAGACGCGGCGGTGGCCCGCGTGCGCCGCTGGATCGCGCTGCAGGACAAGCCCGCGGCGGACAAGCGCATCGCCATCCTCTACTACAACAACCCGCCGGGCCGCGGCAATATCGGCGCCAGCTACCTGGCTACGCTGCCCTCGCTGGTGCAGGTCATGGCGCGGCTGCGCGAGGCGGGCTACCGCACGGGCGCCACGCTGCCGGACACCGCCGAGCTGACCGCGCTGCTGGAGCGCAATGGCCGCAATATGGAGGAATGGTCGCCCGGCGAACTGGCTGAGATGGTGTCGCGCGGCCGCGTTACGCTGCTGCCGATGGCGCAGTACAAGCGCTGGTTCGATGCCTTGCCGGCGGCGTTTCGCCAGTCGGTGGTGGCCGCGTGGGGTCCGCCCGAGCGCAATCCGCTGATGCTGGTGGGTGACGGCCATGGCGGGCAGGATTTCGTGATTCCGGGCCTGCGCTTCGGTAATCTGTTCGTTGGCCCGCAGCCGCTGCGCTCCACCTTCGCGCGAGCGATGGACAGCGCGCACGATACGGTGACGCCGCCGCCGCACTCCTATATCGCCGCCTACCTGTGGTATCGCCACGCCTTCGGCGCGGACGCGATGGTCCACGTGGGCCGCCACGGCACGCTGGAATGGCTGCCTGGCAAGCAGGTGGGGCAAAGCGGCGACGACAGCGCCGAGGTGTTGCTGGGCGACCTGCCCAACGCCTACTTCTACATCCAGGACGGCGGCGGCGAAGCCATCCAGGCCAAGCGCCGCAGCGCCGCCGTGCTGGTCAGCCACCTGACCCCGCTGATCGCCCGCGCCGGCTGGCCGGACAAGCTGGCCAAGCTCGACGAGGTGATCGAGCAGCAGGAGGCCGCCGCCGACAGCGCCCCGGCGCTGGCGGACCAATACCGCCTGCAGGCGCTGGCGCAGATCCGCGCCCTTGGACTGGACCGCCAGCTCGGGCTGGATTCCGGCGCGCCATGGGAGCAGGTCGAGCCGGTGATCCACCGCTTCTTGCATAAGGTGGAAGCCGAGCCGGTGCCGCTGGGCATTCACACGCTGGGCGAGCTGCCGCCGTTGGACGCGCAGCGCCAGGCGCTGGCCACCGTGCTGGAAAGCGCATTCGACGCGAGCGAGGCGCGGCAGATCGGCAAGGACGTGCTCTCGCGCTGGGCCGGCGCATTGGCGGAAGGCCGCGAGCCGGACAGCGCCGCGCACGCGCCATTGCCGCCGCCGCTGGCGGAGAAGGTAGAAACCGCGCTGTCCAGTACGCGCGCATGGCTGGCCAATCTGCGCGAATCGCCGCGCCGCGAGCTGGATGGCCTGGTGACCGTGCTGTCCGGCCGCTACCTGCCGAGCTCGCCGCTGGGCGACCCCGTGCGCACCCCGCAGGGCCTGCCCACCGGGCGCAACCTGCACGCCTTCGACGGCGCGCTGATCCCCACGCCCGCAGCCTGGCAGCTCGGCAAGCAACTGGCCGCGCAGACGCTCGCGCGCTATCGCGAGGAAACCGGCAAGGCGCCCGAGCAGGTATCGATGGTGCTGTGGTACGGCGAGACCGAGCGCCACCAAGGCGCGATGGAGAGCGAGGCGCTCTACCTGATGGGCGTGGAGCCGGTCTGGAATGCGCGCGGCGTGGTGGAGGATGTGCGCCTGATCCCCGATGCCGAACTCGGCCGCCCGCGCGTCAATGTGCTGTTCACCATCTCCGGCATCTACCGCGACGGCTTCGGCGACAAGGTGGCGCTGCTGGACAAGGCCGCGCGCCTGGCCGCCGCCGCCGGCGACAACGCCATCAGCCGCCACGACCGCGAAGCGCAGGCCACGCTGCTGGCAGCCGGCGTGGCGCCGCAACTGGCCGCGCGCCTGGCCCGCGCCCGCGTGTTCGCCGCCAAGCCCGGCAACTACAGCATCGGCGTGCAGCAGATGGTCGAGCAGAGCAAGGACGCGGCGCAGGCCGGCGAGCCGCCTGGCGCGCTGGCGCGGCAGTACCTGCGCTACATGAACTTTGCGTTCTCCAGCGAAGGCTGGGGCGAGACCGCGCCGCAGGCGCTGGCCAGCCACCTCAAGTCCAACCAGGCCGTGCTGTTCTCGCGCGCCAGCACGCTTTACGGCGCGCTCGACAACGACGATACCTATCAGTACGCCGGCGGCCTTAACATGGCCACGCGCGCCGTCAGCGGACAGGCGCCGCGCTTCTGGCTGCACAACCTGCGCCGCGCCGGCGAAGAGCAGACCGTGGATGCTCGCACCTGGCTGGCCACCGAACTCAACGCGCGCAACTGGAACCCGCGCTGGATCGAAGGCATGCAGCGCTCGGGCTACGCCGGCGCGCGCGAGATGTTCAAGGAGATCGAGCATCTCTACGGCTTCCAGGCCACCAGCCCCGAGCAGATGAGCGGCAGCTTCTGGCAGAACACCTATGACGTCTATGTGGCCGACAAGAACGGCCTGGGCATGGACGCTTTCTTTGCGCAAAACAACCCGCACGCGCGGCAGGGCATCCTGGCCCGGCTGCTGGAAGTGGACCGGCAGGGGAGCTACCGCTTCACGCCTGCCGAGCGCGCCGATATGGCACGGCGCTATGTGGCGTCGGTCAATCGCGACGGCTTGTCCTGCTCGGCCAATAGCTGCGGCAATCCCGTGCTGATGCAGTACATCGCCGGGCTGGGGCAGCAAGCCCGGCTGCCCACGGATGCGCTGCGCGAATTCTCCGCGCGGCTGGCAGCAGCCATGCCGGGGCGCGAGCCAGCCGCGCCGGCCGCTGCTTCTGGCCGGGCCGCACCGCCCGACGCATCCCGTGCGAGTCCGCCGCCGGCTCGGCAGGCCAAGCCGCATCCGGCGCCGCGTCCCGCGACCGGCCAGGTGACAGGCCAGTTGCTCGAAAGCCGCGTGCTCAAGCTCGCCGCGCCCGCCCCGCCAAGCGGCCTGGCGCCGCGCGAGGCGCTGTGGACCGCTGCGCTGATGCTGCTGCTGGTCGGCGCTGGCGCCTTTGCGGAGTGGTGGCGCGGCCGTGGCCGGCGGCAGCCCGCGCCACGCTGACGCGCCGCGGGTGGACAGCACCGTGCGATCTCTTTATGCTGACCCCCTTGCCGCGGCCAGGCCCGCCGCTTGCTACCGGCTGCGCAAAACATAACTTGCGAAGGGCCTGCCACGCCGCGCATCGCGCGCCCCGATTCAACCCCAGCGCCAGCGCTGAATTCCCTTATCCGCCATGCAGACCCGTAAAATCCCCGCCACCATCGTCACCGGCTTCCTTGGCAGCGGCAAGACCACCTTGCTGCGCCATATTCTCGAAAACGCCAACGGACGGCGCATTGCGGTGATCGTCAACGAGTTCGGCGAGCTGGGCATCGATGGCGAGATCCTGAAGGGTTGCGGCATCGGCTGCGACGAATCCGGCCAGAGCAATGGCCAGCTCTATGAGCTGGCCAACGGCTGCCTGTGCTGCACGGTGCAGGAGGAATTCTTCCCGGTGATGGAGCAATTGCTGGAGCGCCGCGGCGATATCGACCATGTGCTGATCGAGACCTCCGGCCTGGCGCTGCCCAAGCCGCTGGTGCAGGCCTTCAACTGGCCCAGCATCAAGAACGCCTTTACCGTGGACGCGGTCGTCACCGTGGTGGACGGCGCGGCAGCCGCGGCCGGCCAGTTCGCTGCCGACCCGGATGCCGTGGAGGCGCAGCGCAAGGCCGATCCCAACCTCGATCACGAGTCCCCGCTGCACGCGCTGTTCGAAGACCAGCTCGGCGCGGCCGACCTCGTCATCCTCAACAAGACCGACCTGATCGACGACGCGCAGCGCGCCGAAGTGCAAGCGCTGATCCGCCCGGAGATCCCCGCCGAAGTGAAGATCGTCGGCGCGCAGGGCGGCAAGCTGGATATCGAGTTGCTGCTGGGCCTGAACCGCGCATCGGAAGACACCATTCACCTGCGCCCGGATCACCACGGCTCGGCGGACGATCCCGATCACGCGGACCACCATCACGACGAGTTCGACTCCGTCGTCGTAGCGCTGGGCGAGGTGGACCGCGATCAGCTGATCGACGGTCTGCGCCAGCTGGTGGAGAGCCACACCATCTACCGCATCAAGGGCTTTGCCAAGCTGCCCGCCAAGCCCATGCGGCTGGTGCTGCATGGCGTGGGACGGCGCTTTGACAGCTACTTCGACCGCCGCTGGCTGCCGGGCGAGGCGCAATCCACGCGTATCGTGCTGATCGGCCAGGCGCTTGACCAGCCCACGCTGCAGGCTGCCCTGGAGGCTGCGCTGAGCGCCGCGGCCGTGCGTACGGCGTAATGCGCAAGGTATAAGGAACAAGGACCACACCAGCCCAGGCACCCGATGCACCTGCTTTCCACCCGTCCGGGCGGCTTCGTCGACGATAACGCCGGCGTGGTGCGCATTGAGCAAAGCCCGGCGCAAATCGTGGTGCTGAGCGCGGCGGATACCACGCTGTCGCTGCTGGCCGGCGTCTTTCCGCGCCTGGGGGAGGATTTCCCCACGGTGCGGCTGGCCAACCAGATGTACCTGCGCCAGCCGGCTTCGCTCGACATGTATGTGGACGACGTGCTGCAGCACGCGCGCGTGGTGGTGGTCGACCATCTAGGCGGCGACAGCGACTGGCCCTATGGCCTGGAGCGGCTGGCCGAACTGGCGCGCTCGCGCAACCAGCTGCTGGTGATGTTCTCCGGCGACCTGGCCGAGGACGCCAACCTGCTCGGGCGCGGCAACGCGCCGCAAGCGCTGGCCAGCAACCTGTGGCGTTACCTGCGCGAGGGCGGCGCGGACAACGCCGAGCAGTTCTTCCGCTGCCTGGCGCATCACGCTTTCGGCTGGGGCGAGCCCGCGCTGCAGCCGCGCGTGCTGCCGCAGGCGGCGATCTATCACCCGGCACACGGCGTGGCTACCGCGGCGGACTGGCAGCGGGAGTGGGCGCAGGATGGCCACACCGATGCGCCGGTCGTGGCGCTGGTGTTCTACCGCACCCACCTGCAGGCTGGCAACACCGCTGTGTTCGACGCCCTCATCGCCGCGTTGCGCGCACAGGGCATGAACCCGCTGCCGCTGGCGGTCAACTCGCTCAAGGACACGCTGTGCCGCGAAGTGCTGCAGCATCTGTGCGCCGGTCACGGCGCAGCGCTGGTGCTGAACACCACGGCGTTTGCCGTCTCGTCGCTGGACGCGCCTGAAACCCTGGCGCTCGCCGGCGACGCGCCGGTGCTGCAGGTGATCCTCAGCGGCGGCAACCGCGAGGACTGGCTGCAGGACAGCCAGGGCCTGGGCCCGCGCGACGTGGCCATGCATATCGCCATGCCCGAGGTGGATGGGCGCATCATCACGCGCGCCGTCAGCTTCAAGGGGCTGGCCTATCGTTGCCCCCATACCGAGGTCGACGTGGTGCGCTACCAGCCCGACGCGCAGCGTATCGCCTTTGTGGCCGAGCTGAGCCGCCGCTGGTGCCGCCTGCGGCAATTGGACAACGCCGACAAGCGCGTGGCGCTGGTGCTGGCCAACTATCCGGCCAGCGAAGGGCGCATCGGCAACGGCGTGGGGTTGGATACGCCGGCCTCCGTTGTGGGCATTCTCGGCATGCTGCGCGAGCAGGGCTACCATTGCGAAGGCCTGCCCGCCGATGGCGAGGACCTGATGCGCGGGCTCACGCAGGGCATCACCAATGACCCGGCGCACCGCGACCTGCGGCCGGCGTTCCAGAGCCTGTCGATGGCCGACTACCTGGCGCACCTGAGCCGCCTGCCGGCGGACAACCAGCGCGCCCTTGCCGAGCGCTGGGGCAGCCCGGACCAGGACCCGATGGTGCGGCAGGGCCGCTTCATGATTGCCGGCGTGCGCAGCGGACATCTGTTCGTCGGGCTGCAGCCGGCCCGGTCGTACGCGCTGCCGGGCGAGGAGGGCAGCCAGAGCTACGCCAGCTACCACGATGCCGATCTGGTGCCGCCGCATGGCTACCTGGCGTTCTACTTCTGGCTGCGCCACAGCTTTGGCGCCGACGCCATCGTCCACGTGGGCAAGCACGGCAACCTGGAATGGCTGCCCGGCAAGAGCGTGGCGCTGGCCGATACCTGCTGGCCCGATGCCATCCTTGGGCCACTGCCGCATCTCTATCCCTTTATCGTCAATGACCCGGGCGAGGGCGCGCAGGCCAAGCGGCGCGCGCAGGCCGTCATCATCGACCACCTGATGCCGCCGCTCACGCGCGCCGAGAGCTATGGCCCGCTGCAGGACCTGGAGCGGCAGGTCGACGAATACTACGAGGCGCTGGCGGTGGACCCGCGCCGCGCGCGGCTGCTGCGCAAGGAGATTCTGAAGCTGATCGTGGACCAGCAGCTGCATCGTGAACTGGGGCTGGATGCGCCGGCGGATAGCGATGGGGAAGATGCGCTGCTCAACCGCACCGACGCTTACCTGTGCGAGTTGAAGGAATCTCAGATCCGCGATGGCCTGCACGTTTTCGGCGTGTCGCCGCAGGGCCGCCAGCGGCGCGATACGCTGCTCGCGCTCGGGCGCTTTCCGGTGGGCGACGGCAAGGGCGCGCAAGCCAGCTTGCTGGCGGCGCTGGCCGCCGACCTGGCATTGGGCGATGGCTTCGACCCGCTCGATGCCGACTGGTCCGCGCCCTGGCAAGGGCCGCGTCCGGCGCAACTGGCCGTGCTGGATGCCGGGCCGTGGCGCCATCATGGCGATACGCGCGAGCGCCTTGAAATGCTGGCCACGGCGTTGCTCGGCGAGATGGCTGGCGACGTTGCCTTGCCGCAAGCCTCTGCCGTGCTCGCGCGCCTGCGCCAGGACGTCATGCCGCGCCTGGATGCCTGCGGCCCGCAGGAAATGCGGCAACTGTCGCGTGGCCTGGCCGGGCGGTTCGTGCCGCCGGGCCCCAGCGGCGCGCCCTCGCGCGGCCGGCCGGATGTCCTTCCCACGGGGCGCAATTTCTACTCGGTCGACACGCGTGCGGTGCCGACTCGCACGGCATGGACGCTGGGCCTGAAGTCTGCCAACCAGCTGATCGAGCGCCACCTGCAGGCGCATGGTGAGTATCCGCGGTCCATCGGGCTGTCCGTCTGGGGCACCGCCACCATGCGCAGCGGCGGCGACGATATCGCGCAGGCCTTCGCGCTGCTGGGCGTGCGGCCCAAGTGGGCAGCCGGCAGCTACCGCGTGACCGATTTCGAGATCTTGCCGATGGCGATCTTCGACCGTCCGCGCGTCGACGTCACGCTGCGCGTGTCGGGGTTCTTCCGCGATGCCTTCGCCAACGTCATGCGCCTGTTCGATGCCGCCGTGCAGGCGGTGGCGGAGCTTGACGAACCCGCCGAAGTCAATCCCGTGCGCGCCCGCATCGACAGCGAGCGCGCGCGGCTGGAAGCCGAGGGCGTGCCCGCTCTTGAAGCGCGCCGCCGTGCCGGCTGGCGCGTGTTCGGCGCCCGCCCGGGCGGCTACGGTACCGGCCTGCAGGACCTGATCGATAGCCGCAACTGGCAGGACGACGGCGACCTGGCGCAGGCCTACCTGCATGCCGGCGGCTACGCCTATGGGCAAGGCACGGATGGCGTCGAGGCGCGCGCCAGTTTTGCCGAGCGCCTGTCCAGCCTGGACGCGGTCGTGCAGAACCAGGACAACCGCGAGCACGACCTGCTCGACGCCAACGACTACTACCAGTTCCAGGGCGGCATGGTGGCGGCCGCGCGCGAGTTCGGCGGCGCGCAGCCGGCGATCTACCATGGCGACCACAGCAACCCGGCGGCGCCGCGCATCCGCACGCTGCAGGAAGAAATCAGCCGCGTGATCCGTGCGCGCGTGGTCAATCCCAAGTGGATCGACGGCGTCAAGCGGCACGGCTACAAAGGTGCGTTCGAGATGGCCGCCACGGTGGACTACCTGTTCGGCTTCGATGCCACCACCCGCGTGGTGGCCGATCACCAGTACGCGCTGGTGACCGATGCCTATGTAAACGACGCCGGCACCCGCGCGTTCCTGCGCCAGCACAATCCGCGCGCGCTGCACGCCATCTGCGAGCGCCTGCTCGAGGCGGCGCAGCGCGGCCTGTGGCAGGAGCCGGGCGAGCGTCGCGCCCAACTGGAACAACACCTGCTCGACAGCGAGCAGGCGCTTGAAGGCATCGAAGGAATCGAAGGAATCCCCTCATGAATGCAACCGCCCGGCTCGCCCGCATGCCATTTCCCTTCAGCGCCCTGGTCGGCCAGCAGCGCTTGCAGCAAGCGCTGCTGCTTGCCGCGGTGGACCCCAGCATCGGTGGCGTGCTGGTCAGCGGCCCGCGCGGCACGGCCAAGTCGACCGCGGCGCGGGCCCTTGCGCAATTGCTGCCCGAAGGCCAGTTCGTCACGCTGCCGCTCGGCGCCAGCGAGGAGCAACTGATCGGCACGCTCGACCTTGGCCACGTGCTTAAGCAGAGCGAGGTCCGCTTTGCCCCCGGCCTGCTGGCGCGCGCGCACCAGGGCGTGCTTTATGTGGACGAAGTCAACCTGCTGCCGGATCACCTCGTCGACCAGTTGCTGGACGTGGCCGCCAGCGGCGTCAACGTGGTGGAGCGCGACGGCGTGTCGCACCAGCACGAGGCGCGCTTCGTGCTGGTGGGCACCATGAACCCGGAAGAAGGCGAGTTGCGCCCGCAGTTGCTGGACCGTTTCGGCCTGTCGCTGGCGCTGGAGAACTGTACCGACGCCGCGCAGCGCCAGGCGATCGTCAAGGCCCGGCTCGCGTTCGACAACGATCCGGTGGCCCTGTGCACGCGCTTTGCCACCGAGCAGGATGCGCTGACGCGCAAGGTGCGGCTCGCGCGCGGCGCACTGTCCGCGCTTTCGTTCAGCGATGCCGTGCACGAGCGTGTCAGCCACCTGTGCCTGGCCGCCGCTGTCGATGGCGTGCGGGCAGACCTGGTGATGCTGCGCGCGGCGCGCGCGCTGGCCGCCTTGCAGTGCGACGCGGCGGTGGTGCCCGCGCATGTGGACACCGTGGCGGAGCTGGTCTTGCACCACCGGCGCCAGGCGCCGCCCAATGCAGGCAGGCAGGCCGATGGGCACGCTGATGGCGATGGCAACGCGAATGGCAGCGGCGATGGCGATGGCCGCAGTGCGGGCGACGCAGCCGCCAACAACCCATGGGGGGCACTCCCGCCTGCGCTGGCAAGCGCCGCGGCCGGCATTGCCCCGGTCAAGGGCGTGAGGCCGCTGCCCACAAAAAAAGCCTGAGCCACCGGCAGGCCGCCGCCGAACCCGGGCAAGGCGGCAACCGGTGGCAAGCCCCTCGTTTTGCCGCATCTCTCGCCGCGCCGCACGGCCGCCCGGGCCGCTCGCGCATCCACTGGACACGGACGCTGGCCGCCAAGGGCAGCCAGCCGTTTGCGCCCAGCCATCTGCGCTGGCGCGCACAGCAGGCGCACGCCGGCGTGCTGCACTGCTTCGTGCTCGATTGCTCGGCCTCGATGCTGCACGGCCGCCAGCTCGCGCTGGCCAAGGGCGTGCTGCTGCGCCTGCTGCAACGCGCCTACCAGGCGCGCGCCGAGGTGGCGCTGGTGTGCTTCGCCGCCGGCCGCGCCGAAGTCCGCCTGCAGCCGGCACGCGCCCGCCCATGGAGCGAAGCCTGGATCCGCCCGATCGCCGGCGGCGGCGGTACACCGCTCTCGCTCGGCATGGCGCGCGCCGGCCAACTGCTGGCCCACGCCGCGCGCCGGCGCCCGGCGCAACAGCGCTGGCTGTGGCTGCTCAGCGACGGCCGCAGCACGGAGCAGCCGCCGCGCCCGCCTTGGGCCGATGCGGTGATGGTGGTGGATTTCGAGCGCCAGGCGGTGGCGCTGGGGCGTTGCCGGCAGCTGGCGCGGGGGTGGGAGGGGGAATATCTGGT